>JANNDB010000374.1:0-2503 GCA_031387285.1 Betaproteobacteria bacterium
CCCCGGCTGCAATCCCAAGCGGCGCAGCCGCGCGCACGGCTGTGGGAAGGAAAGCGCGCGCCCGATGAAGAAATACCTGATCCCGCTGGTGATATTTGCCATCCTGATGGGCTTTCTTGCCATGGGCCTGGGGCTCAAGCCGCGCGAGATTCCATCGCCGCTCATCAACAAGCCGGCGCCGGCGTTCAGTCTGCCACTGCTGGACAACCCGACCCAGAAGCTCTCGGCCCAGGATCTGCGCGGCAAGGTGTGGATACTCAATGTCTGGGCATCCTGGTGTGTTGCCTGCCGCATCGAACACCCGCTGCTGGTCGAGTTCTCCAAGACATCCACCGTGCCGTTGTACGGCTTGAACTACAAGGACAAGCGCGACGACGCGATGCGCTGGCTGGCCAATTTCGGCAACCCGTACACGCGCTCGCTGTCCGATACCGAAGGCCTGGTGGGCATCGATTTCGGGGTGTACGGCGTTCCCGAAACCTTCATCATCGACAAGGAAGGCGTGATCCGCCTGAAGCAGATCGGCCCGGTGACGCCGGAAGTGCTGCGCGACGACATCCTGCCCCTCTTGAAGAAGCTCAATGGATAGGAAGCCCCCCCTGGAAATGAAGCCCCCCCTGAGTCGCTTCGCGCCTTCCCCCCAGGGGGGGACGAGACCGGCGGCCTGGCAGAGCCAGTTCCGCGCTATATGAAGACCCTCCTGAGCCTGGCTTTGGCACTTGCCGCTTGTTTGTTTTTCACGGCGACCTGGGCCAAGGAAGCGACGCCGGCGAGCGATGATCCGGTGCTGGAGGCGCGGGTACTGGCGATCGCCGAGGAGCTGCGTTGCCTGGTCTGCCAGAACGAGACCATCGCTGCCTCGCACGCCGATCTGGCGGTCGACCTGCGCAAGCAGATCCGGCAGAAGCTCAAGGCCGGACAGTCGAAACAGGAGATCGTTGACTTCATGGTCGCGCGGTACGGCGATTTCGTGCTCTACAACCCACCATTGAAGGCGACCACGCTCCTCTTGTGGCTGGGACCGTTCGTGTTGCTGGCGATCGCTGGCGCGGTGCTGGTGGTGACTGTGCGCCGTCGCCGCCAGGCAGTAGAGGCGGCCGATTGGAGCGCTGAGCAGGCGCAACGCGCCAGGGTGTTGCTGGGTGGCAAGGGGCCGGAAGAATCATGAGCTTTTTCCTGATCGGGTTCCTGCTTCTGATCGTGCTTGCGCTGGGCCTGCTGCTGCCTGCCCTGTTGCGTCGCCCGTCCAGCGCCACGACGCCGCCGGAGCCGCTGCAGGGCGCCCGTGAAGCCAACTTGCAGATCCTGCGCGAACAACTCGCCGCGCTTGAACAGGAACATGCCAGCGGCGCCGTGGGCGCGCAGGCGTATGGCGTAGCGCGCACCGAGATCGAGCGGCGCGCGCTGGAAGAGGAAAGCCAGCCGGAGCGCGTGCAGTCGGGTGGCCGCGCCAGCAAGACAGCCATCACGCTGGCCATCACGCTGCCGTTGTTCGCATTTGTTGTCTACGGCCTGCTGGGAGACCCGGAGGCAATGCTGCCACGCGCCCCACAGCAGGCAGCCGGTGCGCCAGGCCAGGTCACCATGCCGCAAATCGAGGCGATGGTTGAAAAGCTCGCGCAGCGGCTGGAAAACCAGGCGACGCCCCAGGAGGGGGACGGGCAGGCCTGGACCATGTTGGCCCGTTCCTACACGGTCCTGCAGCGTTATGCCGATGCCAGCCGCGCCTACACCCGGGCACGCGCACTGGTTCCCGAAAACGCCCAGATGCTGGCCGACCACGCAGACGTTCTGGCGATGTTGCAGGGCCAAAGCCTGGCGGGCGAACCCGCCCGACTGGCGGAGCGCGCGCTCACGCTGGATGCGAAAAACCTCAAGGCGCTGGCGCTGGCCGGCAGCGCCGCCTTCGAGCGCAAGGACTTCAAAGGCGCCCTGGCCTACTGGGGACGGGCCCTGCCGCTGGCGCAACCAGGCAGCGAATTCGCCAATGGCCTGGAGAGCAGCATGCAGCAGGCCCGCGTTGCTGCCGGTGAGGGCGCGGGCTCGGCTGCCACCGCCGTCACAGCCGGCAAGGCCAAAGCCGCCGACGCGCCACCCCCGGCCGGAGCCGCCCAGGTAAGTGGCACGGTGCAGCTGGCACCCGCACTGGCCGCCAAGGCGGCGCCTGGCGACACGGTATTCGTTTTCGCGCGCGCAGAGCAGGGGCCGCGCATGCCGTTGGCCATCCTCAAACGCAAGGTGAGCGATCTGCCGCTGAACTTCACGCTGGATGACAGCAGCGCCATGTCTCCTGAAATGCGACTCTCACGTTTTCCGTCGGTTGTCGTTGGTGCCCGCATCTCGCGCTCCGGCGAGGCGATGCCGCGCGCCGGCGACCTGGTCGGGCAGAGCGCGCCAGTGCCGTCGGGAGCCGGCAAGCTCGTCATCACCATCGACGGCGTTCAGCCCTGATCGTGCGCCTGCCGCCGCTCCATGCCTTGCGTGCCTTCGATGCGGCGGTGCG
>JANNDB010000378.1:0-2506 GCA_031387285.1 Betaproteobacteria bacterium
ATCTGCGCAATCCGGAGATGATCGCCGCCGTGAAGGCGCTGATCACCACGGCCGACGTAGTGGTAAACAACTTCCGCGCCGGCGTGATGAAACGCATGGGGCTGGGCTACGAGGATTGCCGCGCGCTCAACCCGCGCATCATCTACGCCGTGGGCACCGGTTACGGCGAAAGCGGCCCCTACGCCCACAAGGGCGGGCAGGACGTTCTCGCGCAGGCCATGAGCGGCGTGATGGCGCGCCGCGCCAGCGACGATATTCCGCTCTCCACCTACCCCACCGCGCTGGCCGACTATTCGGCCGGCATGCACATGGTGCAGGGCATCCTGCTGGCGCTGCTGCAGCGCGCACGCACGGGCGAGGGGCAGAAGGTCAGCGTATCGCTCTACAACTCCATGCTGGCCATGCAGATGCAGGAGGCCGCCATGATCATGATGGCCGACTCCGAGGTGAACTGGGCCGCCATGCCGCTGTCGGGTGTGTTCGACGCGCAGGACGGCGCGCTGGTGCTGGTGGGCGCCTTCAAGGCCAATCCGCTGCAGGACATCTGCAAGGCGCTCGGCCTGGAAGACCTGTCGGCCGACCCGCTGTATTGCAACCTGAAGCAGCAATTCAGGAACAAGAAGGCGCTGCAGGCCCAATTCCGCGAGCGCTTTGCCACGAATACGCGTGACCACTGGCTGGCCCGGCTCGAAGAACAGGATTTGTTGTGCGCCCCGGTGCGCGACCTGCGCGAGGCCCTGGTCGACCCGCAGACGCTGCATAACCGCATGCTCATCGAGGGCCCGGGCGAAGGGCAGACCGTACGCTTCATCGCCAGCCCGATCGAGATGTCGGCCGCGCCCGTGGGACTGCGCCGCGCGCCGCCGCGGCTGGGTCAGCACACGGAGGAAATCCTGGCACTGGTGGCAGCGGATGCGATGGCCAAATGAGCGTCGACTACACCCTGGTTGACCATGTCGCCACCGTCACGCTGAACCGTCCCCAGGCCCTGAATGCGGTCGACCTGGAGACCGAAGCCGAGCTGCAGCGCATCTGGAAGCACATCGAGAACGACCCGGAGGTGCGCGTCGTGGTGCTCACCGGCGCCGGCGACCGCGCCTTCTGCGCCGGCGCCGACATGAAGAACCCGCAGGTCACGGGTCTCGAATACTGGGCCGCGCCTCGCCCCGGCGGATTCGGCGGCATCGCGCTGCGCGAGACGCTCAACGTGCCGGTGATCGCGCGTGTGAACGGTTTTGCGTTGGGTGGCGGCTTCGAGATGGTGCTGGGCTGCGACATCGTCGTGGCCTGCGAGGAAGCCAGCTTCGCCCTGCCCGAGCCCCTGGTCGGGCGCATGCCGCTGGACGGCGGCATGGTGTTGCTGCAGCGCCAGATACCCTACCGCAAGGCGATGGGTATGTTGTATACCGGGCGCCGCGTGAAAGCCCCCGAAGCGCTGGAGATGGGCCTGGTCAACGAAGTGGTGCCGCGCGCGGAACTCGACGCCGCCACCGACCGCTGGGTGGCGCAGATCCTGGCCTGCGCACCGCTGTCGCTCAAGGCCATCAAGCAGATTGTGCGCAACACCAGCCACATGCCCGCCTCCCAGGCCCAGGCCCTGCGCCTGCCGGCGCTGGTCGCGGCCTTGCATTCCGAGGACGGCGATGAAGGCGTGCTGGCGTTCCAGCAAAAGCGCAAGCCGCAGTGGAAAGGCCGCTGAGCGCCGGACGCCACGGGTTTCATCATGGCCTACGTCATCATCGACACCTGCATTGACTGCAAGGACGCCAGTTGCGTGGCGTGTTGTCCGGTGGACTGTATCTACGAAGGCCCGCGTACCTACTACATCCACCCGGATGAATGCATCAACTGCGGCATCTGCGTGTCTGTCTGCCCGCCCGAGGCGATCTACGAAGACAGCGAAGTGCCCAAGCCAATGACGCACTTCATCGCGATCAACCGGGAGTTCTTCACCAACGCCGTGACCGGCCTGGGCAGCCCGGCCGGTGCCAGCAGCGTGGGGGCGGCATTGCGGGATCACCCAACGGTCGCGCAGGCGCCGCGCGCTGCGGGCGCTGCCACATGATCGACGCAGCACGTTACCAGCGCGACGGCTACCTGGTCGCGCCCGGCCTGCTCGGCGCGGATGACGTTGCCGCGCTGCGCACCGAGGCCGTTGCCGTGAGCCGCGGCCAGCGCGGCGCCCTCCCGGGCCTGGTCGCAGGCCCGGCGTCGGAGAATGATTCCGACGCGATGCGCCGCTACATGGTGTGCGTGATGCCGCACAAGCTGCCCGATTCGCTGTTCGCGCGTTACCTGTCCGATCCGCGCATCGTGCGGGTGCTGCAAGCCCTGATCGGCCCCGATGTGAAGGCCGTGCATTCGCAGCTCTACTACAAGGCCGCCGGCATGCCGGGCAATGCCTTCCACCAGGACGAACGATTCATCCCCACGCGCGACCGCTCCCTTGTGACCACATGGATCGCGCTCGAAGACGCGCGTATCGGGAACGGCTGCCTGCGCGTGA
>JANNDB010000389.1:0-2489 GCA_031387285.1 Betaproteobacteria bacterium
AAGCAACTGTCGCAGCCGTTCCACGGCGGTTTGCAGCTGCGGCATGGAACTGGCGCTGGAAAAACGCACGAAATGGGCAGTCTCCGCGCTGCCGAAATCGCGCCCGGGGGTGATGGCGATATGCGCCTTCTCCATCACGGCGAAGGCGAAATCCCAGCTGTCGCGCACGCCCAGGCGAGCCGCGGCCCGGCTGCAATCGGCCCAGGCATAGAAGGCGCCGTCGGGCAACACGGGAACGTCCAGGCCGAGCGCGCACAGCGCCGGCACAAGGTAGTCCCGGCGCGCCTTGAATTCGCCGCGCCGGCGTTCATATTCCGCAAGGCTGGCTGGCTCGAAGCAGGCCAGCGCCGCGTGTTGCGCCACCGTGCTCGGACAGATGAACAGATGCTGGGCGATCTTTTCAATGACCGGCGCCAGCTTGGGCGGAACGACCATCCAGCCCAGGCGCCAGCCGGTCATGTTGAAGTATTTGCTGAAGCTGTTGATGCTGATGATGTTGTCGTCGATCTCCAGCGCCGTATGGCCATATTCGGCTTCGTAACCAAGCCCCAGGTAGATTTCATCGACCAGTGTGACGCCTCCGCGCTGGAGCACCAGTTCGTGGATGCGGCGCAATTCGGCGGGGTGAATCGAGGTGCCGGTCGGGTTGGACGGTGAGGCGAGCAGCACGCCACGGGTTTTTTCCGGATTGGCATCCCAGGCCTGGCGTACCGAAGCTTCATCAAGCTGAAAGCGCTGGGCCGCGCCAGAGGGAACCAGAACAGCAGTGCCGTCGGCGGCATGGATGAACTGCTGGTTGCACGGGTAGCTCGGGTCCGGCAGCAGGACTTCATCATCCGATTCGATCAGCGCCAGGCAGGCCAGCTGGAGCGCTGCCGAGGCACCCGCAGTGACTACTATGCGTTGCGCTTCGACGCTGACGCCAAAACGCTGCGCATACCAGGCGCTGATGCGCTCCCGCAGCGCGGGCAGGCCGTTCGCCTGGGTGTATTGCGTCTTGCCCGCGCGGATGGCACGTTCGGCGGCTTCGCAGACCAGCGGCGGCGCCGTGAAGTCGGGTTCACCGATGTTCAGGTAGACCATCGGTGTGTCAGTGTGCGCCGCCTTGCGCCCCAGTTCGGCCGCCGCCTTGGCCATCTCCATGACGTAAAACGGCCGCATGCGTTCGGCCCGGGCCGCTATACGCATGGCGGGTCAGCCTGCCGTACGCGCTGGTACGGCGCGGTCGCGTGCCACCTCGGCCGGGCGCAGCGCAGACGCGAGTTTGCCGAGAACGGCATTCACGTATTTGTGGCCGTCTGTTCCGCCGAACTCCTTGGCCAGTTCGATGCACTCATTGAGCACCACACGCCACGGCACATCCAGGCAATGCTGAAACTCGTACACGCCTATCCACATCACGGCATGCTCGACAGGGGATATCTCGGCGAGCTTGCGGTCGAGCAGGGGCGTGATCAGCGCGTCCAGCGCGGCCTGACCGGCGACGCTGCCAGTGAGCAGCGCATCGTAATGCACCGCGTCACACTTGCCGAACCCGGCCAGGTCGCGTGTGAACAGGTCGATATCAGCCAATACGTTGCGGCCCACCAGATGCTGGTAGAGCGCCTGCAGCGCAAATTCGCGCGAACGGCTGCGTGCTGATTTGCTGCCGGCCTTGCGCGCGCCGGTGCTGGTGAGTCCGGTGCGGGGTTGGCGCGGCGGCCTTTGCGGCGTGCCGCGAGCAGGGTGATCACTCATCCGATGGCTTCCATCAGGTTGGCCATTTCCACGGCCACCCGGGCCGCGTCGCGGCCCTTGTCGGTCTGGCGCGCCACAGCCTGCTCCAGGTTCTCGGTGGTCAGGATGGCGTTGGCGATCGGCAATTGGTAATCCAGCGCCACGCGGCTCACACCGGCGCCGGACTCATTGGCCACCAGTTCGAAATGGTAGGTTTCGCCGCGGATGATGCAGCCCAGCGCGACCAGCGCGTCGTATTTGCCGGTTTCCGCCAGGGCCTGCAAGGCCAGCGGCACTTCCAGCGCGCCTGGAACCTGCACCAGATGGATGTGGTTCTGCGTCACGCCCAGCGCCAGCAATTCCTGCTGACAGGCGAGTGCCAGCGTGTCGGTCACCGACTCGTTGAAGCGGGCCTGCACAATGCCCACCTTGAGGTCGCGCCCCTGCATGCGCTGGTCGCCCGCTTCGATCTTTCCCTTGTCAGCACCAAACATCCTGTTTCCTCAATCCTCAGTGGGTGACGTAACCCGTGATTTCCAATCCATAGCCGGCCATGCTGGGCATGCGCCGCGGATTGCCCATCAGCAGCATCTTGTTCACGCCGCAGTCGCGCAGGATCTGCGCGCCAATACCGTAGGTACGCAAATCCATCCGGCCGCGCTCTGGCGCCTCGGACGGTCGCGCCGTGCCCTCGAATTGCTGCAACAACTGCGCCGCGCTCTCGCCACAATTGAGCAGCACGATGACGCCTTTGCCTTCGCTGGAAACACGCG
>JANNDB010000390.1:0-4962 GCA_031387285.1 Betaproteobacteria bacterium
GGGCAGCAGCGAAGCCGGTACTGCGTCGAGCTGGGCGGCGCTTTCGATCAGCGCGAACGGCGCACAAGGCACGCCACTGTCGACGAAATGTTTCTTCTCGACGCTGCGGTCCTGGCACACCGCCACGCATTCGGCGGAGGGCGCGACCGGCCGGTGCGCGCCAAGGGTGTACAGCGCCGTCGCCGGCACGTTCTCGAATTCGGTCGTGATGGCGGCGCAGCGCTGAACCATTTCGGCCAGCCCCTGCGCGTTGCGGTAGTCGGTCTGGATATGGAAGTGGCTCACCAGTCCCGCCGGGCTGGCCGGGTCAGGATCGAGCACCGCCGTGTGGTAACCCATGCGCTGGGCTGCATGCACGAACATGCGACCCAGTTGACCGCCCCCCATCACGCCCAGGGTGGCCGGCTGCCCATTTGCCGCGATGCCGGGCCGGATACTGGGGCCGCCCATGCCTACTTGTCGCCGCCGCCAGGGGGAACGACCATGTCCCGGGCCACCTGCGTTTGCTGCGCGCGAAAGCTCTCCAGACGCACCAGCAGCGCAGGATCGTGGCTGGCCAGCAAAGCCACGGCAAACAACGCGGCATTGGCCGCGCCGGCGGCACCGATGGCAAAGGTGGCGACCGGTATGCCCTTGGGCATCTGCACGATGCTGTGCAGCGAATCAACGCCCGAAAGGTGCCGGCTCGGCACGGGAACGCCCAATACTGGCAATGTGGTCTTGGCTGCCAGCATGCCCGGCAGATGCGCGGCGCCACCGGCGCCGGCGATGATGGCCTGGAGGCCGCGGGCACGCGCGCCCTCGGCATACAGGAACATGTCGTCAGGCATGCGGTGCGCCGAAACAACCCGCGTTTCATGCGCAATACCAAACTGTTGGAGAATCTGCACTGCGTGTTGCATGGTGTCCCAGTCGGAACTGGAGCCCATGACGACGCCGATTTGAATGTTCATGGTGGGTGGAAGGCCGGCTCTGCAGTCGATCCACCATGGCCGCCCGCAGTCCAGAGTCCGATTTTAGTCAGTCACCCTTGCCGGCATCTTGCCCTGCCTGGCTCCGTCCTCATTTATTCGCCATGATCAACGTAACCGTAGAGAATTTCGACGCCGAAGTCATTGAAGCATCCGCCAGCGTGCCTGTGCTGGTCGATTTCTGGGCCCCCTGGTGCGGGCCCTGCAAGGTCATTGGCCCGCTGCTCGAAAAGGTGGAGGCCGACTATGCCGGCCGCTTCAAGCTGGTGAAGATCGACTCCGATCAGGAGCAGGAGCTGAGCCAGGCTTTCGGCATCCGCAGCATCCCGACCTGCGTACTGCTGATCAACGGCAAACCGGTGGATGGCTTCATGGGCGCCGTTCCCGAAGGGCAGATCAAGGCGTTTCTGGACAAACATGTGCCAGCGGCCGATGTGCTGGAGGCCGAAGTCACCGGCGTGGAACTGTCCGATGCGCCGGCCGCAGACGACCCCGCCGCGATTCAGGAGGCCCTGCAACAGGCCTTGCTCAAAAACCCGGACAGCGACGACGCCCGCTTTGATTATGTGAAATGGCTGTTGCAGCATGGCCAGCTCGGCGAAGCCAGGGCCGCGTTTGCTCCCGCCGCAGCCAAGGCAGCCCAGGTGCGCCGGCTCGAAGCCCTGCAGCGCTGGCTGGCGGCCATGGATGTAGCAGCCGCCGGCGACGCCCGGGCACTGCTGGCGGGCTTCGACTGGCGTATCGCTGCCAACAAACGCGACTTCGATGCCCGTTACGGTCGCGCCCAGGTGCTGATGGCCACCCAGCAGTGGACGCAGGCCATGGACGAGTTGCTCGACATCCTGATGCGCGACAAGGCCTGGAGCGAAGACCTCGCGCGCAAGACCTACATCGCCATCCTGGAAATCATCGAGCCGCCCAAGGTCAAGGTGGCCGACGGCCAGATACCGCCGGCCGACCCGACTGTCGCCACCTACCGGCGCCGGCTCAGCAGCGTCGTCTTGAGCTGAGTCCGGGGATTTATTGGCGCACCTTGGCGCTGGCGCGCTGCGGTGCCGTTCGCCTTGGGAGCGGCCCGGCGGCTCACGCGCGCGCCTGCTCGATCAGCTCAACAATGCTGCCCATCGTGGCCAGGCGGTCCGGATCGAAGCCGCTGGCGGCAAAGTCGATGCCGTATTGCTCTTCCAGGTAGACCACGATCTGCATGATCGCCAGCGAGTCCACCAGCCCCGAACTGACCAGCCGCTCGTCCAGGCCCACGCTGTCCACCGGCTTGTTGGGTTTCTGGATGGTGCGCAAAAACGCCTTGAGGTCGGCCAGCAATTGTTCCCGCGTCGCGTTCATGGCTTGCCTTGGGCGCACAGGATGCGCACCAGATCCAGCGGCGCCTGCCCCGCGCACGAAGCCTTCACCGCCTCCCGGTTGATCTTGCCGCGGGAGGTCCGCGGGATCTCCTCGACCAACCACCAGCGCGAGGGCATCTTCGGTTCGGCCAGATGCTGCTGCATCCAGCTGTGCAGCGCGCGCACGGTCGCGTCCCCACGGTCCCCCAGCACAACGGCAAGTCCAACGATCTGGCCATAGATGTCGTCGTCCAGCGCAAACGTGCATACGTCCGTGGTCTGCGCAAATCGCTCCACCACCGCGTCCACGTCGGCCGGGTAGATCTTCATGCCGCCCTTGTTGATCTCGTCGCGCTCGCGTCCGCGCAGTTGCAGCTGCCCGTTGGCATTGATCACCCCGATGTCGCCCGTGAAGAACCAGCCATCGATCACGGCGGCAGCGGTCAGGTCGTCGCGCAGGAAGTAGCCCTTCATCAGCGCTGGCGTGTTGAGCCAGACATAACCGGACTCCCCCACCGCACACTCCATGCTGGCATCCAGTGGCACGCTGGTCTCGCCGGTGCGCAACACCTTGATGACCGCGCCCCAACCAACACCTACCAGGCCGTCCTCGGCCGGCACGTCGGCGTTGGCCAGGCCGGCCACCCAGCTGCCGGTCTCGGTGATGCCGTAGGCGTTGCAGACCTGGCGTGTGCCGGTCCACTTGCGGATGTCCTCCCAGGCATGCGCTGACAGCGGGGCTGAGCCCACATGCACACGTTGCAGGGTGCCACCCTGCGGCGGTTTGGCCAGTTTGAGCGCCAGCTTCCACACCGAGGGCACCGACGACATGAAGGTGATGCGGTTGTCATCGAGCAGCTTGCCCAGCCGCATGATGATGTCCGGGCGAAACGGCGGCGTGATGAACAGATCCTGCCCGGACAGCCAGGGGAACAGGCAGTTGCAGATGAGCCCGTGGCCAAAATGGGTCGGCAACATGCACAGGGTGCGCGCAAACGCTTCGACTCCCAACTGGTCGCGCAGCGAGACCCAGCGTGCACGCAGCGAGCGGTGGGTGTGCAACACACCTTTGGGCGCGCCGGTGGAGCCGGAGGTGAACAGGATCAAGGCGTCGTCATCGAGGCGGCTCAAGCCGGCGGTGGCTTCCAGCGTACCGGTATCGACCGTCTGCAGCGCGGGCACCCCGGCGTCGGAAAGCGTCGTCACCACGGCCGCATCCGTCGCCTCGTCCACGACAGCCAGGCGCGGTGAGGCGGCGGCCACCAGCGTGCTGATCTCGAAAGCTGTCAGGCGCGCATCAATCGGCACGGCACACGCGCCCAGACGCCATAGCGCCAGCAATTCCGCAAAAAACTCCAGCCGGTTGCCAAAGGGCAGGAAGACACGGTCACCGCGCGCCAGCCCGTGGCGCTGAAAACGTGCCACGCGCAGCGCGACCTCGCGGGCCACGCGCGCGCGGTCCCAGGCGCGGCCACTGATGGGCTCGGCCAGATTGCCAACTTGCAAGTCAAGAAACATGGGTCCTCGTCACTTCCAGAAAATCACCAATACCGCCAACCAAATCAATGCAGTCCCACCAGGCCGGCGGCAAAACCCAGCCGCACCACGAACGGAGCGCCGCCATCGGCGTTCCAGATCGAGATCAGCGCAAAGAAGGTCCACACGCCGAAGATGCGCACGGCGCGCTGCGCGGCCCCGCCTGCCAAGGCCTTCCCGCGCCGTTGCTGTTCCCGCTGCATGGAGACAAATATTCCAGTCGCCAGCAGCAGGCAATAGAACATCCGCGAGCGATGCGCCAGCAAGACGTCGAGCCACCAACCCTGGGCCAGGGCCTCCGATTCCTTGATCACATGGTAGTACACGTTGCCTGCAAAAGCGGCAGCGAACACGGCAGCGGCCAGCCGAAGATGAGGCCATCGACGCAGGTGTTTGCCCCAGCCGGTGAACATGGGCATGAAGAAGAACGTGGAAAGCAGCTCCTTGAAATAGAAGAAGTAGCGGTTCCAGAACTCCACCACCGATTCGGCCAGCAGTGGTTTGTAGGTATTGCGAAACACGTTGAAGCCGCACAAGCGCAACACCCCCACAATCAGGTGGCCCTTGACGGCCAGGCGCAACACGTCCTCGAACAAGGCGCAATAGATGCTGGCCCAGGATGCCACCACGGGAGCGGGGGCCGCTTGCGCCAGCAGGGTCGACAGGGTCGGAACGCCCAGCGTCAAGCCACCCAGCGCGCGCGTGACGCCGTTGCCAGGCCCGTACACCAGACCCTCAAAGGCCGTCAACACCAGACGCCAGAACACCGCCAGCAGCAGCAACTTGAGTCCGGCCAGCTGCGAGCGGGCCAGTTCGGTGGTGTTGCGCGCCTCGAACTGTGACAGGTAGGCCGGGCCTTTGCCGTACGGCGTATTCGAGCCGCCATAGGGCGGCCACAGATAGAAGAGATGGTCGGTGACGGTGCTGCCCCGCATGCGGCCGTGTTGCCCTGCCATCAGCAGGTAGCCGCAACGCCAGATCAGCAGGGGAAAAAGGATGGCCAGGCCGAACAACACAGCGCGCCAGCGGCCATCGGCTGGCGTGCTCAGGCCCAGCACGACCAGCACCGCCCAGTACAGCGCATGCAATGCCCACTGGGGATGGCGGCGCAA
>JANNDB010000414.1:0-6978 GCA_031387285.1 Betaproteobacteria bacterium
GCCACATGGGTAAAACCCTGACCCGGGCCATGCCGGTCTTGCGTAGGCGCAAACATGGTGCCCAGGTAGAGCATCATCCCGTCCGGGTACTGGTGGGTGCGTTGCTGCGGTTTGCCCATGGCCTGCTCTACCAGTTCAAGCGGGTCGCGGCTGATCATCGCGAGGCTGCTGGCGCCGTGCATGGAGAAAGCGCCGTCCGCGCTGGTAACCTGCATCGCCAGTTCGCACTGGCGCATGGTGTCGATCGAAAAATGGTCGTCGAACAGGCGGATGAAGGGTCCGATGGCGGCCGAAGCGTTGTTGTCCTTGGCTTTTCCCAGCAGCAGGGCGCTGCGGCCTTCAAAGTCGCGCAGGTTGACGTCATTGCCCAGCGCACAGCCACGGGTTTCGCCCCGGCTGTTCACCGCCAGCACCACTTCGGGCTCCGGATTGTTCCAGGCACTCTGGGGATGCAAGCCCACGTCCGATCCCACGCCTACGGCACTCATCGGTTGCGCCTTGCTGAATATCTCGGCGTCGGCACCAATACCGACCTCCAGGTATTGCGACCACATGCCCTGGCCGATCAGCACCTCGCGCAGCCGTGCCGCCTGCTCCGAACCCGGTTTGACGCTGCGCAGGTTGTCCCCGATCACGGCCACCACCGCCGTGCGCACCGCCGCGGCGCGCGAAGCGTCACCGCGCGCCTGTTCTTCAATCACACGCTCCAGCATGGAAGCCACAAAGGTGACGCCGGCGGCCTTGATCGCCTGCAGGTCACAGGGCGCCAGAAACCAGCCGGTGGCAGGATCACGTGCGTCCTGCGCCGAGTTGGCGAGCACCGCGGACGTGTCCGCCACGACCGGCCCGCCCCAGCCGCGCACGGTGCCGACCGGATCCACCATCTCCAGCAGTTGTGTACAGGTAGGCGCAATGCCGGAGAGGTCGTATAGATGGTCTTCACAGACGCGGACCAGGACCGGTCCCGTGCCCTCCAGCCAGAGGCGGCCGATCAGGACGGCGCGGTCGTGGTCGGCCGGCAATATGGACGCGGTGTGCAGCAGGGAGTGCATGGTTCAGGTTTTCTTTCGGGACAGGGCCGTGGCCCAGCGCAATGCAAAGGAAGGCAACTCGCCCAGGCGCTTGAGAAGGTCCGCACCCGCGGGCGTCACAAAGTAGCCTTCCTTGCCGTGCGTCATCAGTCCGGCGGCGCGCAGTTCCTTGATACGGGTGTTGAGTGTGTTGGGGGTGATGCCTCCCACGCTGTCTTGCAGCAGGCGAAAGGTTTGCGGATGGCCGTCACGCAACGCCCACATGACGCGGACGGCATAACGCGCCTCCAGCAGGCCCAGCAACTGGCTGAGCGCCGCAGCTTCCTTCGAACTCATCGGGCTTTCTCCTCGATCGCAAGCTGTATTTTTTCTGGAACCAGTGTAGGGCGGTTGCGACGGGGCAACAAGCGTGTTGTGTACCCTGGGGGCGGTATTATTGCTCCCGTTTTGATAGTTGAACCTGCTCGCCCTGGCCGGGCAGGTAGATCTTTTGCAGCAGGCGCATCAAGGTCTTGCGCTCGGCGGAGCTCAGACGGGGCGCCGCGTCCAGTTCAAGCTGGGTGGCAGTCAGCTCGGCTTCCCGCAACAGGCTGCTCCCCGCTGCGCTCAGGTACAGGCTGACGGCGCGGCCATCCGCGTTGTGCCGCTCGCGTCGCAACAATGCGCGCTTTTCCAGTGCGCCTACCAGGGCCACCAGGTTCGGCGGCTGAATGCCAAGCGCCGTGCACAGCTGGCGCGAGGTTATGCCCGGGTTATGGCCAATCAGGGCCAGCACGGAAAAGTCGACTGGCCGCAGCGGATACACCGCCATGCGTTGCACAAAAAATTCGAGGATGGTCAGCGTCGCGCGCCGCGTGTTGTAGCCCAGAAGCGTCTCCAGGAAACGCGTATCGATCTTGTCCACACTCATGAATTTGACGAGCCTGCAACCGATGTCAACGGCAAGCGAAATTGCCGGGGTCATTGATGTCGCCGCTGCCGTTGTACCGCGCCTGCTGCGGACAGGCGCAGAGTGGCCGCGTGCGCGGCTTGCCATTGCTGATCCAGTTGGCCGGGACGTCCGGGTTGACCCCCACCCGCGCACTCGCCATCACCTGCGCCGGCGCCTTGCCTTTCTCGACCCACTCGACAAGCGGACTGAGCATGTCGAACTGCTCGGTCGTGGGCCCTCGCCGCCGGTGTCACATTCAGTTGCGCACGCGCAGCCGGGCCGGGCAAATTGCTGCAGGCGACAAGGATGCCGAGTGTGCCGAGGGCAAGCAGGCTTGCGGTGACAGTCTTGTTCATGCTGGCTCCGGCGCAGTTCAGGACTCGTCCGAGAAGCCGATCTGCTTGATGAGTGGACCCCAGCGGTAATACGCATCGCGCTGGCTCCTGTCCATTTCGCGCACCGAGGAACCTTTGGCGATCAGGCCAAAGGTACCCAGGCCGCTGGCTACTGCCTTGTCGAGCAAGGCAGCGTTGATGGCGGCATTGGCGTTGTCGATGATGTTGCCCGGGGTCCTGGCCGGCGCATAAAAGCCGAACCACTCCTCTACTGTCAAGTCCGGGAAACCTTGCTCGGCGAAAGTGGGAACATCGGGAGAGAACGGATTGCGCGTGGGCCCGGAGGTGGCCAAAATGCGCAGCTTGCCGGCCTTGTAGTTGGCCAGGAAGTCGCCGCTGGGCGTGAACATCGACGCCAGCTGGCCACCGATCACGTCGGCCACACCGGGTATCGAGCCGCGGTAGGGCACGTGGGTCAGTGGCGTATTCGTAAAGCCACTCAGCAGTGCGCCAAGGAAATGCGGGATGGAGCCCGCCGCCGGCGATCCGTAGCTGGCCTGGCCCGGATTGGCCTTGGCCCAGGCCACGTAGTCCTTCACGCTTTTCACGCTGGCCGGCACCATGGGGCCGACGGCCAGGCCATGGTGCATCACGGCGGCAATCGAGACCGGCATCAGGTCCTTGAACGGGTCATACGACAGCTTGCGGTAGATATGGGGGTACAGCGACGTGCACGAGTAAGGCGTGAGCAACAGCGTTGCGCCGTCCGGCGCCGCATTCTTCACGGTCTCGACGGCAATGCGGCCGCCAGCCCCTGGTTTGTTCTCGACCACGGCGGCGACCTTGGTGTAACCGGAGCCGGCCAGGCGCTCACCCACACGGCGGCTGGTGGCGTCGGCTGTACCACCGGCCGGGAAGCCGTTGACGATCTTCACCAGATCGATGGCCTGGGCGCGGGCGGCAAAGGGGGACAAGGCGCCGAGCGCGGCAAGACCGGCGGTGGCATGGATGAATTGGCGGCGGGTGGTCATGGTGTATCTCCTGGGCGATTGAAAAAAGGTTGGGTGCTGCTTGGCGTCTTCAGCGCGGCGCGATGGTGCAGACCCGTATGTTGTGTCGTGCCGGTTCGCGTGCCGAGGCCTGGCCCAGACCGGAAGCGGCGCCGGCAACCATGGCGCTGTGGCCGAAAATATTCATTTTCTGTCTCCAGGTTGGGGTTGCAGGGTGAAGGGGAGCGAGCCATCGTGCAGGGCGTTCACCAAGGCGTCGCGGTGTTGGAGTACCGCACGCTGGTTGATCGAGCCCTTGTCGGTGACTTCGCCCTTGTCGATGGACGGTGGCTCGTGCATCAGGTGCAGCCGCGCGACCCGGCTCGCGCTGCCCGTGGCGACCGTCGCGAGCCGGTCGAGCACCTGCTGGAAATGCGTCTGCACGGCGCTGCTCTGCAACACCTCCTGCAGGCTGGCATGCGCACCCAGGCTGCTCAATCCACGGCAGGCCGGGGTCGGGAAAACCAGGGCGCCCACTTCACGCAGGTTGAGGCCGGTGATGACCACGTCCTGTACATAAGGCGCGCCGGCCGCGATGATCTTGCTGCGAAGCGGGCCGACACTGACAAAGGTACCGGTGGCAAGCTTGAAGTCTTCGGCGATGCGGCCGTCGAACTTGAGGCCCAGGTGCAGGTTGTCGGGCGCAATCCAGCGCACCGCGTCGCCGGTGCAGAAAAAGCCCTCATCGTCGAATGCTTGCGCGGTTTCCTGCGGTGCGCGCCAGTAACCCGGCGTGATGTTGGGCCCGCGGTAACGCACCTCGATCTTGCCCTCCAGTGGCACCAGTTTGAGTTCCAGGCCCGGTGTCGGCACGCCCAGATCGCCGGCCTTCACGTGCGGGTTGGTCACGAAGAGGCCGAACGGGCTCGATTCGGTCATGCCCAGCCCGGTGCCCATGACGATGCGTTCGCCGATCTCCGCCTCCTGGGCTGCGTGCAGGCTGTCCCAGACTGGTTGCGCCAGCGCCGCGCCGGCATAAAAGAACATCTGGACGCGTGAGAGCAGGTTCCTGCGCAGCACCGCGTCGCCCTGCATGGCGTTGGCGATGGCCTCGAAACCGGTCGGCACGTTGAAATACACGGTGGGTGCGACCTCGCGCAGGTTGCGCAGCGTCTCGCCGATCAGCGCCGGAACCGGCTTGCCATCGTCTATGTACAGCGTGCCACCGTTGTAGAGCGTGAGCCCGTAGTTGTGGTTGCCGCCGAAGGTGTGGTTCCACGGCAGCCAGTCCACCAGCACCGGATGCTGGCCAGTCAGCTCGCTTGCCAGCACCGGCATCGACTGGCGCATCTGCTGCTGGTTGGCGCACCACATGCGTTGCGTATTGATGACGGCCTTGGGCAGTTTGGTGGAGCCCGAGGTGAACAGGAACTTGACGATGGTGTCTGGGCCGGTGGCCTGCATCGCGGCGTCCACCGCGGGGGTGGCGGGGGTGGCCAGCAGGGCGGCGAAGGGTGTCACGCTGCGGTCTGGCGCACCACCTGTGGTGATGCAGACCTCGGTGGCGGAATCCACCGCAGCGGCTACGGCCTTGCCATAACGCGCGCCGTCGCTGGCAAACACCAATCCGGGCGTGATGGTACGCAACACGTGGCGCAGCTTCTCGTAGTCGGTGCTCACCGTGGAATACGCGGGTGACACCGGGCAGTACGGCACACCGGCGTAGATGCAACCCAGCGCCAGCTGCGCGTGCTCGAGGTCGTTTTCACTCAGGACCGCCACCGGCCGCTCAGGCCCCAGGCCGCGCTCAAGCAGCGCCTGGCCGATACGGCGCGCGTTCTGCAGGGCCTGGGTGAAGCTGATCGTCAACCAGTCACCGGAGCTTCCATCTGCCATGCGCTGGCGGCGCGCCATCCAGGTGCGCTGGGGCGCCACCTGCGCCCAATGCAGCAAGCGGTCGGTGATGCGCCGGGCGTAGTCTTGCAGCGGCTGCTCGGCCGTCAGGTACTGAATGCCGTTGGCGCCGTCGCGCAGCGCGATGCGGGTGACGCCAAACTCGAGCGCGCGGTAACGGAGAGCGTTCATGCTGGCCTCAGGCTTTTTTGACTTTGGCGGCTTTCCCCTCGAGGAAGTCGCGTACGCGCTTTTTCGCTTCCGGCGCGCTCTGGGCAATGGCCGCCATCATGGATTCGGTGAACAGGCCGTGGTCGGCGCTCTGTTCGGCGATGCGCGGCAGGGCGTGCATAAGCGCGTAGTTGGTGAGCGGTGCGTTTTGCGCCACGCGCGCGGCAATCTCCAACGCCTTGTCGAAGGCCGTGCCGGCGGGCACCAGGTACTGGGCCAGGCCGGCGCGTTCGCCATCCGCCGCGTGGTAGACGCGTCCCGTCAGCATCATGTCGGTCATGCGTGCAACACCGATCAGCTTGGGGATGCGAACCGAGCCGCCGCCGCCGACGAAGATGCCACGCGAGCCTTCGGGCAGGGCGTAGAAAGTCGATTCATCGGCAACCCGGATGTGGCAGGCGCTGGCCAGTTCCAGCCCGCCACCGACCACGGCGCCGTGCAAGGCGGCCACCACAGGCACTGGGCCGAACTGCACGCGGTCGAGCGCGTAGTGCCAGCTGCGCGAGTGCTGCATGCCCTGGCCGGCATCGCGCTCCTGAAGCTCGCCGAGGTCGAGCCCGGCACAAAAGTGCTCGCCTTCGCCGTCGATGACGGCTGCGCGCACACTGGCCGGCATTTCCTCGAACAACTTGCGCAGGGAAGCGATCAACGCGTCATTGAGCGCGTTGCGTTTGGCCTGTCGCGTCAAGCGGATGACAGCGATTTCCTGGTGCGCGCCGAGCAGCTCGAAGTGAATGTCTTTTGAATGCATGGTTTGGTGTGGCTTGATGTGATTATGATTATTTAATATAATCAAATCAAACGCAAACAGGCGTGTTTTTGTAAGTGTTTACCCTGATATCGGAGCAGTACATGGACTTTCAGAACCTGGTGGCCATCGACATCCATACGCACGCCGAAGTGAGTTGCTGGAACCCGTTTGACAACTATGGTGAGGAGTACGACCGCGCCGCCGACAAGTACTTCCGCAACAGCCGCCGTCCGACGATTGCCGAGACCATTGCCTATTACCGCGAGCGCAAGATCGGACTGGTGATGTTCACGGTGGACGCGGAAACACAGATGGGGCGGCGCCGCATCCCGAACGAGGAAATCGCCGAGGCCGCCAAGGCCAACAGCGACATGATGGTGGCGTTTGCCAGCATCGACCCGCACAAGGGCAAGATGGGCGCGCGCGAGGCGCGCCGTCTGATTGCGGAGCACGGCGTCAAGGGTTTCAAGTTCCATCCCACGGTGCAGGGTTACCACCCCTATGACCGCATGGCCTGGCCGATCTACGAGGTGATCGCCGAACACAAGCTCCCGGCCATCTTCCACACCGGGCATAGCGGTATCGGCAGCGGCATGCGTTGTGGTGGAGGGCTGCGACTGGAGTACAGCAACCCCATGCACCTCGACGACGTTGCCATCAGCTTTCCAGACATGCAGATCGTGATGGCGCACCCCAGTTTCCCGTGGCAGGATGAAGCCTTGTCGGTGGCCACGCACAAGCCCAATGTCTGGATAGACTTGAGCGGCTGGAGCCCGAAGTACTTTCCCAAGCAATTGGTGCAGTACGCCAACACGCT
>JANNDB010000421.1:0-8303 GCA_031387285.1 Betaproteobacteria bacterium
ACCGTGGCCTGGAGTGGCCTGTCGCTGGCGCTGGGCCTGGCGGTGGCGCAAAGCCTGCCCGGCGCTATAGCGCTCAAGTGGCCGAACGATCTCTGGTGGCAGGAGCGCAAACTGGCGGGCATCCTGATTGAAACCGCAAACGTGGGCGAGGCGCGCCACGGCGTCATCGGAGTGGGTATCAATATCGCGCCGCGCAGTGGTAAAGGGCTGGCGACGGCGCCTGCCTGCCTGCGCGAGATAGCGCCGGAACTGGACGCGGCGGCAACCCTGCAGCGCGTCCTGCCCGCGCTGCTGCGGGCGCTGGTGCAGTTCGAGTCTGCCGGCCTGGCGCCGTTTCTGGCCGGCTACCGGGAGCGCGATGTGCTCGCCGGACGCGCCGTGCTGCTCAGCGACGGTACAAGCGGTCAGGCGGCGGGTGTGGATGGTGGCGGCGCCTTGCTGGTGCATACTGCTGGCGGCATGGTGACCATCTCCAGTTCTGAAGTCAGTGTCCGCCCGCTGGCGGGTGCGCAGAACCACACGGCCGGTCCGGCGGCGGGCTGAAGCATGTCGCGTCTGCTGGTGTTGCTGCTGGTGCTGCTCAATGGCGTGTACTACGCCTGGAGCCACCAGATGCTGCGTGCCTACGGCTTTGCGCCGACGCAGCAAACCGAGCCCCAGCGCGTGGCACAGCAACTGCGGCCGGAGTTGATCAGCATCCTGTCGACCGAGGAGGCGCGCGGGGCCGAAGCGGCGGCGCAGAGCGCCAGCAAACAGGCGGAGTGCCTGCAGGCCGGTTTGCTGGACGATACGCAGGCGGCGCAGGTGCGCCAGGCGGCACAAGCGGCCTTGCCGTCGGGCAGCTGGGTGCTGGATGCGGCAACAGAGCCTGCGCGCTGGATAGTCTATATGGGCAAGTATCCCGACGCGGCCACACTGGCGAAAAAGCGCGGCGAGCTGGCCAGCCTGAACCTGCGCTTCGAGACGCTGACCAACCCCGCCCTGGAGTTTGGCGTCTCGCTGGGCGCATTCGAGACGGAGGCACTGGCCCAGACCGCACTCGCCACATTGAGCCAGCGTGGCGTGCGCACCGCCAGCGTGGTGCAGGAGCGCGCCGAGGCACGTGGCAGCATGCTGAAGATCCCGGTGCTCGATGATGCGTTGCGCGCCCGCCTGGATGAGCTCAAGCCGGCGCTTGGCAGCGTCGTCTTGCGGCCTTGCGTCTAGTAGTTTGGACGCTTCGGCGCCCGCCTGGATGGGCCCTGGTTCAGGCCTGATAATGGCCTGCGCTTTGCCGTTTGCCCACGCAGCTTCCTGCATAGCATCCAGACGCAATCCAAGGAGGCATGCATGGCACGCTCAGATCCGGTAGACATCCTCGTGCTCGGCGGTGGCATGGCCGGGCTTTACTTCGCTTGGCGCATGCTCCGGCATCGGCCGGGAACCAGCATCACGATCCTGGAAATGCAAGGCCGCACGGGCGGGCGCCTGCACACCGACATCGTCCCCGTCGGCGGCGCGCTGGTCAAGAACGAAGAGGGCGGCATGCGCTTCACGAAGGACATGACCTTCCTTATGGGCCTGTTCACGGCACTTGGCCTGACCGACGCCATCATGCGCTTCAGCATGGGCGACGACCACAACGTTTACTACCTGCGCGGCCGCCGTTTCACTTTCGGCCAGATGAAAGCCGATGCAAGCCTGTGGAGCACGGTATACAACCTGCGCGAGTCGGAGAAGAACCGGCCGCCCAACGCCATGCTGCAGGACGTGGTGAACGCCGTTCTGGAGCAAAACGGCGTCAAGCCCGGCAGTTGGTACCCGCAAACCCCCGAGGACTGGCAGCGTGTCCGCCTCGAATTCACCTACCGCGGCATTCCCCTGTACCAATGGGGATTCTGGGCCCTGCTGGTCGATTACGGCCTGTCGCAGGAATGCCTGCAGATGATCGAGGATTCAATGGGGTTCCTGGCCTTTTACGACCAGAGAGTCAACGCCGGCGTCGGCTTCCAGACAATGGGCGATTTCGACAAGCTGCCCGATTACCTGACGCTGCGGCCGGGCTACGAGACGCTCGCTGAGAGCATCACTTGTCAGCTGCGGGCGATGGGCTGCAATATCCTGCTCTCGCAGCAGGCACTGTTCCTCGACGCCGACAGCACCAACCCAAACTTGATGCGGGTGCGCGCCCGCGCCGGCAACGGCATGGTGCAGGACTTTTCTGCCGCCCAGGTGGTGCTGGCATTGCCAAGCCGTCCGCTGCGCCAACTGGCGCTGGCCAGTCCGCCTTTGCGTGACAACGCGCAATTGATGGCCGACATCGGCAGCGTCAGTTCAATGCCGCTGACCAAGATCAACCTGTATTTCGAATCACGCTGGTGGTTCGACAGGTACCAGGTATCCGCTGGCGGTTCGTTCACCGACCTGCCGATGGCGCAGTTCTACTGCTATTGGCCCATGGACCCGAATCAGCAGGAGGGACCGGCCTCGATGACGATCTACTGCGACTTCGACCGCACCACCTACTGGGAGGAATTGCAAGGCATCGGCACGCCCTTCGCCCCAGCATCCGGCCTGGCGCAACCGGCCAATTCAACTCCGGCCAGCAGTTACGTCGTGGAGCAGGCAATGCGGCAACTTCGCGAATTCTTCGGCTCTGAAAACCTGCCCGGCCCGCTGCTGTCCACCTATGTGCGCTGGGGTAGCGACCAGTTCGGCGATGGCGACCATTCATGGATCGTCGGCGCGGACGACAAGGCCATCATGCAGCGCCTGCTCAACCCGATCAGCGGCAAGGTGTACATCTGCGGCGAAGCCTACTCGGACGAGCAGGCCTGGGTCGATGGTGCGCTTCGATCCACCGATACCTTGCTGCAGCGATACTTTGGCTTGCCCCCTCTCGCGGCCGGTCAGTAGCACTGGGGCAGATCCACAGCCGTCCGGCCATTTTCGAGGACCAGGCATGCGCTGCTCCCGTTGCCAATGCGAGAACCTGCACGACGCGAGCTTTTGTCAGGACTGCGGCGCCAAGATCGAGTTGATTTGCGCCAGCTGTCAATCGGTCAACCTGCCGACCAGCAAGTTCTGCCGCAAGTGCGGCGGGCGCTTTGCCAGTGCTGCGGGCGCTGAGCCGATTTCCACTGCGCCGCTGCAAGCAGCGGCTCTGCCTGCCGCGCGGGTGGCGCAGCTCATCCATGCCGTACCCGAACACCTGGCCGAACGTTTCCGCCAGGGCCACAGTGCGCACCTGTCCCAGCATGCCGACGAACGCAAGATCATCACTGCCCTGTTCGCGGACATCAAGGGATCGATGGCGCTGCTCGACGACATGGATCCGGATTTGGCGCGCAAGGTGATCGACCCGGCGCTGCGTTTGATGATGGATGCCGTGTACCGCTATGAGGGCTATGTTGCCCAGGTCCTGGGCGACGGCATTTTTGCCCTTTTCGGCGCGCCGAACGCCCGCGAAGACCATGCGCGCCGCGCCCTTTATGCCGCCCTCAGCATGCAACAGAGCATGAAAGAGTACGGGGCGCGGCTGCTGCGAGACCATGGGTTGCCCCCCATGCAGATCCGGGTCGGCATCAACACCGGCGAAGTGGTGGTGCGGTCCATCGCCACCGACAAGCGGCGTGCCGACTATGTGCCGATTGGTCACTCGACCGGCCTGGCCGCCCGTATCGAGGGCATTGCCGCTCCCGGTACGGTGCTGGTCAGCGAATCCACCCACAGGCTGACCGAGGGCTATTTCGAGTTCCGCGCGCTTGGCAGCGTCCCGATGAAGGGCGTCAGCGCAAGCGTCAACCTTTACGAAGTCACCGGCATCGGCCCCTTGCGAACCCGGCTCGAAGTGTCGGCCAGTCATGGCCTGGCGCGCTTCGTCGGCCGGCGCCAGGAACTTGAACGCATGCTCGCGATGCTGCAATTGGCAAAGGCAGGTCAGGGGCAGATCATCGGCGTCATCGGCGAGGCTGGCGTGGGCAAATCGCGTTTGTGTCACGAGTTCAAGCTGCTGGCCAAGAGCGCGTGCCTGGTGCTGGAATGCAGCTCGGATTCGTACGGCAAGGCCTTCCCGTATCTGCCCCTGATCGACTTGCTGAAGAACTATCTGGGGATTGCGCCGGGCGACGACGAGCGGCGAATGGTCGAGAAGGTGACCGGGCGCTTGCTGGCCCTGGACCGCGGCCTGGACGATACCATTCCCTTTTTGCTGGCCTTGCTTGGCGTATCCGATCCGGACAACCCGATCAACAAGATGGATCCGCAGATCCGGCGCCGCCGCACCTTCGCGGCGATTGAACAACTGGTGCTGCGCGAGGCGCGCAAGCAACCGGTGTTGCTGGTGTTCGAAGACCTGCATTGGCTCGACGTCGAAACCCAGAGCTTCCTCACGATGCTCGGTCATTCCGTTGCCCAGGCGCCAATCCTGCTGCTCGTCAACTACCGTCCGGAGTATCAGTCGGCATGGGACGCCTCGACCTCGCACATCCAGATGCGCCTGAACCCATTCGGGCTTGAGGACGCCGGGTCCTTGTTGGACGGGCTGCTCGGGAGCGACCCTGTGCTGGACGGCCTCAAACGCCTGGTCATAGACAAGACGCAGGGCAATCCGTTTTTCATGGAGGAGTATGTCCAGACCCTGTTCGACCAGGGCGTGCTGGCGCGCGGTGACAAGGTCTCGCTCACCCAGGCGCTCTCGACGATCAAGATGCCGGCCACCGTGCAGGGTGTCCTCGCGGCGCGGATCGACCGCTTGATGCCTGAGGAAAAGTCCTTCCTGCAGATGCTGGCGGTGCTCGGTGCCGCGTCCCCGTTGCGTCTGATCGAGCGCCTGGAGCAATGTTCGGCAGACCGGCTTGGCGGGATTCTGGGGCGACTTCAAAGCGCCGAGTTCATTTTCGAGCGGCCGGCGTTTCCCGATGTGGAATATGTGTTCAAGCATGCGCTGACGCGGGAGACGGCGTATGGTGAATTGGTGACCGAGGCCAGACGCAGCCTTCATTCGCAGGCGGCGCAAGCCATCGAAGCGCACTTCAGCGACCAATTGGATGATCACTGCAGCGAACTTGCCCATCACTACACCAGCAGCGACAACCTGCCCAAGGCCGTCGATTTCCTGCGCCGTGCGGGCTCGCAAGCGATGCAGCGCTCGGCCTATTCCGCTGCCATTGGGCATTTGACCGCAGCGTTGACGATGCTGCCCGGCCTGGCCGACCCGTTGATCCGCGATGCCAGCGAAATGCAACTCCAGTCGATGCTGGGCGCGGCCTGGATGGCGACGCGCGGCTTTGCCGTCGCGGAGGTCGGACAGGCCTACGAGCGAGCCCGCGAACTGTGCCGCGATAGTACCGACACAGCCGATCTGGTGCGTGTCCTGTCGGGCCTGGGCCTGCTCTACATCAACCGGGGCGACCTGCATTTGGCGCGCAACACCGGCGAGCAACTGCTGGACTTGGCCGAACGCAGGCAGGAACCCAGGCTGTTCATATGTGGTCACGCTGTGCTGGGACTGGCCTTGCTGCGCACCGGCGAACTGGCCGATTGCAGGCACCACATGGAACAGGCGGTCCTGCGTTACGACGCGTTGCACGACATGGCGTTGCGCGACAGTCTGCGCGACGGTCTGGGCGGCGACCCGGCGGTGACATGTCTTGGTTTTGGCGCGATGGCGCTATGGCTTTCGGGCTATCCGGACCAGGCGCTTGCCGGCGCTGCACAAGCGTTGCGTGCAGCCCATGCGGCAAAGGTACGCCACCCGTTCAGCCTGGCCTACGCCCTGCTTTCAGCGGTATGGATACACCAGTTCCGCGGCGAAGCCTCATTGGCGCTGCAGCAGGCCCAGGCAGCCGCTGAGTTCGCCACCGAGCAGGGTTTCCCGACCTGGCTGTCGCACGGCCTGATGCTGCAGGGTTGGGCCGAGACCGAGCAGGGCCGGATGGATACTGGAACCGCGCGCGTCGATCAGGCACTGCTGGCCTACCAGGCGACCGGTGCGAAGGTCTGGATACCGCTCTTCATGTTGTTGCAGGCCCAGGGACTTGGGCGCGCCGGAGAGACCGAGCAGGCCCTGGAATCGGCCACCCGGGGTTTGGCATTGGCCCAGGAATTGGGTCCGTACTGGTGGGAAGCCGAGTTGCTGCGCGTCCGGGGCGAGTTGTTGCAATCACTGTCAATGGAGCAGGCGCCGGCGGCGCGGAACTGCTTCCAGCAGGCGTTGCGCATCGCCAGGGCGCAGGGCGCGAAGTCGCTGGAGTTGCGCGCCTGCATCAGCATCGCCCGGCTGGCGCGTCGAGAGGGTGGGCAGGTCCAACGGGAGGCGGCCGACGCCGACCTGGCCGCTGTCTATGGCTGGTTCACCGAAGGGTTGGACACTCCTGACCTTGTCGAGGCACGCGAGTTGCTCCCGCAACCGGCTTGAGCGCTCCGATTCGCCCTTGCACGGGCTGGCCGGCCATTCACTGGTATTCGTCTTCCACGTCTCGCGCAGTGTGCAAGGCCACGACGCCCCAGTTGCTCAACCCTGGCGCCACAGACCTGTGCCATATGCCCGGCGGTACCACATGCCATCGGTCTTCGAGCACCTCTGGCTGGCCCTGCCCGTAGCGGTCCACGCGCCACCCGGCGGCGGTCTGGACATGCGTCTCCAAAGGGCCATCGAGCACGTACAGATACTGCGTGCAGTTGGCGTGTCGCTCGATTCCATCGCCGCCGGCGTCCCGCGTCGCCACGACCCTGATGCTGGCTACCTGTGCGGGCATCTGAACGCCGAATGCCGAGAGATCGACACTGACGGCGCTGGCACGCAGCGCTTTATCGCTGTGCAGCGACTGCACCGCCTGTGTCCAGGCCTTGCGCAGGGCGGCGAACACCTCGGCTCTGGCTACAAACCGGTCCAGTTCCTCAATGGCAGGGCGCACGGCGGCCGTAATGCTTTGGTTGCTTGTGGTCTTGCCCATCAATGCCCCGTATCAGTTTGTGTGTGGATGGTCCAGATGGAGCGTACCAGAGTGCGCGTCGCGTCGGCTTATTGACCTTGCCCCCGAAAAACATATACGGTGGCTGATGGTCAGACTCTTGCAGTGGAGAGAACGAAACAAGCAAGAGAAGAAACGGGCGCGCGTGGCGGGGCAAGACTTCACAGTCTGAGCTACTTGCGCTGCCGGATACCTGTCGCAACAGGCGGTGTCTAGTACTGGACCCGGGCGAACCAGGTTTTTTGGGATTCGGCGCGAGCTTGTCCCAGCGTAAATACGCCTTGTTGCGCCAGCAACGGGATCAGCTTGAGGAAAACCTGCGCCGTGACCGTGGCGTCACCCAGTGCCGTATGACGGCCGGTCACGTCGACGTCCAGCCGGCGCGCCAGCGCTTCCAGGGCATGGGATTCCTGGTGCGGGTGTACCAGGGCCGACAGCAGCAGGGTATCGAGCACGGGTTGGTCAAAACGCAGCCCGGTCAGGGATTCCTTGAGCTGCAGGAAGCGCATGTCGAAGGCGGCGTTATGGGCCACCAGCACTGTGTCCTGCGCATAGCGATGGAAGGCGGGTAGCACCTGCCTGATCGGCGGCTGACCGGCCAGCCGGTCTTGCGTGATGCCGTGGACCAGGATGGCCGCCGGGTTGACCGGTCGCCCGGGATCAATCAACTGCTCGAAGCCTTCCTGCTGCAACAGGCGGCCATTGACGATGCGGGTGGCGCCGATCTGGATGATTTCGTCGCCGCGGGATGGCTCCAGACCCGTGGTCTCGGTGTCGAACACGGTGTAGATCAGCGCGTCCAGCCGCTGCTCGTCGAGCGCGCGTGTGTGCTCGGAGACCTGGAACAGGTCGAAATCGTAGAACTCGGGCCGGCTTTCCAGTGGCGCGGTTTCTTCCGGCGGTGCCGCCTCCAGCGCGCTGGCCAGTGGCAGCAGGAAGCGAAAGAACATCGCGTGGCGCGCACGTTCACGCTCGACCCAGAAGGCGCCGCCATGGCGTTCGACAATGTCGCGCACTGTCAGGGGCGTTGTACCGCCGGCCACCCGGATCGGGTCGAGCTCCCAGCCCATGGCGGTTTCCGTGCTGATCAGAGAACCTTCGCCCTGCGGGCTGCGGTGCGAGCCCTTTGGGAGCGGCCCGGCGGGACTCATGGCCTGCCCGATCCACAGCAAGTCCAGGTGCGCATGGCCCTCGCTGCGCGACAGGCGCAACTGTGCTTGGCGCACGCCCAGTTCCTCGGACAAGCGCCGCGCCAGGTAGGTGAAAGCCTGGATCAGGGAAAAGCTGTCCACACGCAGCCAGAGCGCCTCGGGCGGCTCGCTGACCTCCAGCGCCGGCCCGTTGTCGGCC
>JANNDB010000513.1:0-3414 GCA_031387285.1 Betaproteobacteria bacterium
GGCTTGCGCCTGGGCCAGCAGCGCAGGGTCGGCAAACAGTGGCAGCGCACCCCCCCCATCCAGCACGGCCAGGGCCGCAGGCCCCATGTTCAGCGGAAGGCTCAGCACTGCATGGGGTTGCACGCATACCAACGCCGCCTGCTCCGCTGCGCCATGCACCACCAGCCGGCGTTCAACGCTGGCGTCACCTGCCGGGGCGTACAGGGGCGCTACCCGCGTCACGATGCGCCCCTGCTGCTCAAAACAGTCGAGCGCGCCACGCAACCACGCCTTGTCCAGCACCGCGACCGTACAGGTACCATCTGCGCCCGCCTGAGGGGCAAGAGCAAACGCCAGGGCGGCCGGGTCATCCAGCAGGCGATCTTCCAGCAACCCGGCAAGCACCTGCGGCATGCGGGCTGCCGAGCCTGGCGGTACCCGCACGGCATGCCAGGAAATACGCTGGGCCGGCACGAGCAGGCACACGCCGTCGGTCCGCGGCAGCTGCGCCATCAGCGCCCTTCCCTGCTGCAATGCGCTCAGGCCGTCCTCCGACACCACATAGTCGAACGCGCTGCCCGCCACCGGCCGCGCCGGCGGCAATGCCACATACAACAGTCTGTTCATGGATTCATTGTAGGTAGCACCCCGCCCGGCGCGACGCAGGGAAACCCCGCACTGTGTTCTCAGCGCCCAGGCAACACAGTCGCCGGGCTAGCGGGCGCAACGCGCTCGCGCCACACCGTGAACGCACCGGCGCCGGTACGGTCCAGCAGGGACTGCTCTTCAAACACCAAGGCGTCGATGCGCAGGCGCCCGCGAACCTGGAAAAACCGCGAGGCCACGCTGAACTGGCCCGGCGCGAGCGCCGCCACATCGGCCGGCAAGAGGCGTTGCGCCTCGGCCAGGGAGCGCAACGGGCGCCGGTCGCGCGCCTCGACAAACTTGCGCGCTTCCGACACCTCCAGCCCGGGCACACTGGCATGGATGGCCTCGACTCCGGCAGTGTTCAGATTGAGGGGTGTCCGTGTGGGCAGCAGCACCACATACGGCTCCAATATCCGCAGTGTCTCGGCCCCAAGGCCGAACCACGCCAGCTGTTCCAGATGGCGTGGGCGCAATGGCGCGCTGACACCGGCTTCCTCCGCGACCGCGCCGACCGCCAGCAGCCAGCGCTCGGTCAGCCGCTCGAGCAGCTGCGGCTCCAGCCCCAGCCGCTCAAACAGGCGGGCGAACGCCAGTTGGTCGGGTTCCGACAGTTTGCCACCCGCCACCAGGTTGGTCATGTTCATGCGCGCCTGCGCATCGGTGATGGCGCCGGACAGGAAGGCGGCATCGCCGCCACTCGTATCCTGTCCTTCCACCGCCAGAAAGCTGCTGACGCGCGACTCCTGCAACACCACGGCCCAGGGCTCGCCCAGGTGGTCGATACCACCCGAGCGGGCGTCTTCGCGCAGGATCAGGCGCGCCCAGTCCAGCGCACCCGACAGCATCCAGCCGGCCTGCTGGCGCGCACGTTCGCTGCCTTCCACTTCGATGGCCCGCCATTGGCGCCACAAGGCGGCACTCGCCAGCGTGGCCACCAGGGCGACGGTCAACATCGCCAGCAGCAATGCGGCTCCCCTTTGGCGCTTCACGGGGGACCTGACCCGACCGTGGGCTTGACCCAGTCGACAGTGAGTTTCCCGCTGACGGACTGCCCGCTGGCCAGCGTCAGCAGCAAACGCACCCCTTCGGGCAGCGCGCTTTGCCCCGGGCCGCTGGCGCCTGCACTGGACAACGGGCTGCTCCAGCTGGTGTTGCGGAAGTAGTAAATCTGCCAGCTGTCGATAGCCGCAACCGGCACTTCCTGCCTCCTCAAGGTTTCGGTCGGATTCTGACCCCAGGCCGCGGCTTCGTCCCATGCCTGGCGCAGAGCGGTGCGGGTGTACAGCGGCCCGGATTGCCAGCGCAGGAACTGGCGCTGGCCGTCCACCTGGCGCGCACCCCAGGCAACTACCCGTATGCTGCCGCCGTCCTCGGCCAGGGCGGCTCCTTCGGCATTGGCCAACAGCTGTGCGCCGTACTGGCGCGTCATGCGCAACACGCGGCCGTCGAAATCCAGGCCTCCGACGGGCGCCAGTTGGACCACCGCGTCCAGATCACGGGCCCATTGGGCCAGGCCGGTCTGCACGGTCAACACCTCCTCGCTGTACTGGCGCGTCTGGGCCTGGGCCCGGCCCATGGCATCCACACCGCGCCAGGCCATGACCGACATCAAGGCCATGGCGGCCAGTGCGACCAGCAGCTCCACGAGTGTGAATCCGCGCAGGCGCTGCCTGCTGCTCGTCATGGCAGACTGCCCACGACCGTGGCCAGGCGGGCCACCGTGGTTGCGCCGTCCAGCACCACGGCCTCCACGCGGCGAAAGTTCGGGTTGGGCGTGGGCGCCACACGCAGCAACCCGCCAAACGAGCGCTCGGCCTGCTCGCAGCTAAAGGCGGATTCCCCCATCGGCGGCATTTGCCGCGTCAGACGGATGCGAACCAGTTCGTTTTCCGCACAAATGCGCGCCAACAGGCCGTCCGACTGGCGCTGTGCATGGTTGGTGAGCGTGATGGTGGCCTGTACTCCGGCCGTCAGGGCGATTGCCAAGATGAATAACGCCACCATCACCTCGATCAGCGTGAATCCCGTGCCGTTCGCCTTGGGAGCGGCCCAGCGGCTCACTGCAGCGTCTCCATCGTCTGCACCGCAAACGGCCGCAGGCCGTCGCTGGCGATGCGCACCGAATGCCCCTGGGTCAGCAGTTCGATCTGCTGCGGGGGGAGGATGGGTTCGGGGCCAAGGCGCACGACGCGCGTGGCGCCGGTGCGGGTGTCGGGCGCGCGCCAGGTTTGGCGTGCCGGCGCGGGGGCGCCGGGTGCAGCCAACAGGTAACCGCCCTCGACCGCGATCCAGCTGGCTGCCACGCCGGTGGCGCGCGACTGGGCGCGCACGGCCTCGAGCTGCGCGGCCAGTTGCTGCGCGTCGCGTTCCAGTTCGTTGGCGGCCGTGTCGCGCAGGGCGAACCCTACGCCGGCGCCGGCCACGGCAATGATCGCGACCACCAGCAGCAATTCGAACAAGGTGAAGCCGCGCACCCGTGCGCGCCAAGCTCGGGGTGGGCTATTGCCAGGATCCGACATCGGCGTTCTTCCCATCGCCGCCCGGTTGCCCGTCCGCACCAAAGGACAACACGTCGATCTCCCCCTTGAGGCCGGGATTCAGATACTGGTAGGCGTTGCCCCATGGATCGTTCGGCAACTTGTCCAGATACGGCTTCCAGTTCTGCGGGACCGGGCTGAGTGACGGCTTCACGAGCAACGCCGCGAGCCCCTGTTCGGCCGTCGGATAACGCTGGTTGTCGAGCTTGTACAGCTTGAGCGCCTGCACCAGATTGTTCACATCGGTGCG
>JANNDB010000538.1:0-15052 GCA_031387285.1 Betaproteobacteria bacterium
CCTGGGGGCGCGACTACACCCTCACGCTGGCCCATTTCAAGACCGCTTTCGGACTGGAGTGGAGCGAGTTTGGCCTGCTCTGGGCCGGCACGGCATGGAACTCGCTGTTCACCACCGTCAAGCTGGCGGGACTGTCAGCGCCCATGACGGCCACGCTCGGGCTGCTGATTGCGTACCTGCTGGCGCGCACGGAGTTCCGCGGCCAGGGCTGGTTCGAGTTCATCGCGCTGCTGGCCTTTGCGATACCGGGCACGGTGCTCGGTGTGAGCTATATCCTGGCCTTCAACGTACCGCCGGTGGAACTTACAGGCACGGGGCTCATCATCGTGTTGTGTTACATGTTCCGCAACCTTCCGGTCGGTGTGCGCGCAGGTACGGCAGCATTCAAGCAGCTCGACAAGTCGCTTGACGAGGCCTCGCTGATGTTGCGCGCCTCCACACGCCAGACGCTGGTGCATGTGGTGCTGCCGCTGCTCAAGCCGGCGCTCGTGGCCGCGCTGGTCTACAGCTTCGTACGCGCCATGACCACGGTGAGCGCTGTCATTTTCCTGGTGACGGCGGAGAACGAACTGGCCACCACCTACATCATCGGGCGCGTGGGCAATGGCGACTACGGCGTCGCGCTGGCCTACTGCACCGTATTGATCCTCTTGATGTCCGTGGCCACTGCGCTGATCCAGCTACTGGTCGGCGAGCGCAAACTGGGGCGGCGCCGCGTTGCGAATGCGGCGACGCCGGTTGCCGCGCACTAAACGTACCACCGAACGGAACCCCCATGGCCCACGGCGTCGAATTCAAAAATATCAGCAAGCGCTACGGCGTCGATCACACGGCGCCGCTGGTCATCAAGGGCGTGAACTTCGAAATCGAGAAGGGTTCTCTGACCACCATCCTTGGGCCTTCCGGTTGCGGCAAGACCACGGTACTGCGCATGATCGCCGGCCTGGAAACCCCGACCGGCGGGCAGATCATCATGGACGGGCGCGATGTCACCACCCTGGGGCCGGCGGATCGCAACGTCAGCATGATGTTCCAGAGTTACGCCCTGTTCCCGCACATGAATGTGCTGGCCAACGTGGGATACGGGCTGAAGATGTCCGGCGTGGCGAAGCCGGAGATCGAGCGGCGCGCGGTTCAGGCGCTGGCCAATGTGGGCCTGGTGGGATACAACGAACGCAGCCCGAGTGAACTCTCGGGCGGTCAGCAGCAGCGTGTGGCGCTGGCGCGCGCACTGGTGCTGGAGCCGGCCGTGCTGCTGTTCGACGAGCCGCTGAGCAACCTGGACGCCCGCCTGCGCCGCGAGATGCGCGAAGAAATCCGCAGCCTGCAGCAGCGCCTGCGGCTCACCGTGGCCTACGTCACGCACGACCAGAGCGAGGCGCTGGCGGTGAGTGACCAGATCATCGTGATGCACGAGGGTCGCATTGCCCAGCGCGGCACGCCGCAGGACATGTACGAACGCCCGGGCAGCGAGTTCGTAGCCGGCTTCATGGGCGAAGCGATGCTGTTTGGCGGTGCGTCGGACGCCAGCGGCCAGGTGCAACTCGGTCCGTTGACCATCACACCGCGCCGCGCTGTTGCGGCGGGCGCTGTCAAGGTGGCGGTGCGACCCGAGGCCTGGCAGATCCAGCGCGATGGCGCGGGCCTGACCGCCACATTGCGCAAGCGCGCCTACCTCGGCAGCTTCTTTGAGTACACCTTCGAGACCGCGCTGGGGCCGATTTTTGTGGTTTCGCCGGACTTGACCGCGGTGTTGGCGGTCGGCGAGACCGTCGGACTCACCCTGGCCGACCACGGCGTGTCGGTCGTACAAGACACCGCTTGAAGCAGGCGGCCAGCGCGTGCCCGCTTCCGCCTTCGCGCTGGTACTGATCGGTGCCCTGATCCACGCCGGCTGGAACATCGTCGCAAAGAAAGCCGGCGGCGATGCCCGCTTCACCTTTTTCAGCGGCATCCTGATGGCCGTGTTCTGGGCGCCCCTCGCGCTCTGGCTGGGTTGGGACGTGGTCGGGGGCTGGGGCTGGCGCGAATGGACGCTGATCGGCGTCAGCGGTTTTGTGCATTGGGTGTACTTTGTCTGCCTGCTCACGGGGTATCGCAAGAGTGACCTGACCGTGGTCTACCCGCTGGCGCGGGGCAGCGGGCCCCTGTTGTCCTCGGTGGTGGCGGTAGTCGTGTTTGGCGAACACATCTCGGCGCTGGGCGTATTGGGCATAGCCGGCGTGGTCATCGGCGTATTCCTGATCGCTGGCGGGCCCGGGCTGTTCCGCACTGCGCACGATCCTTTGCGGCGCGAGCGCGTCCTCTCAGGCGTGTTCTGGGGCCTGCTCACGGGCATACTGATAGCGGGCTACACCGTGGTGGACGCCTACGCAGTCAAGGTCATGGCGCTCTCGCCCATCCTGTTCGACTACTGGTGCAACATTCTGCGCCTGCCCTTTGCCGTCATCCCGGTTCTGCGCGCGCCGCAACAAGCCTGGGCGCTCTGGACGCGCCAATGGCGCCACGCGCTGGTGGTGGCGGTATTCAGCCCGGCCGCCTACGTCTGTGTGCTGTTCGCCGTCCAGATGGCGCCAGTGAGCCACGTCGCGCCGGCGCGCGAGGTCAGCATGCTGTTTGCTGCCTTGATCGGTGGACAACTGCTGGGCGAAGGTGACCGCCTGCCGCGCATTCTGGGCGCGATGGCGATAGCCGCCGGCGTCATGGCGCTGGCCTGGGGTTGAACAACCCCATCCCCAAGGGTTAGCCAGAATGGTGCCTGGCACCGTTATTGCGTTAACGTCGGGCGGCGGCTAAATCCTTCCCGGACTCCCCCTTTTTTCAATCAGGCTTCCATGAACTTCCGAACTCTTTCCCGCTGGGGCACCACCGTGGTGCTCGCATCCTGCTGCGCATGGGCGCAGGCCCAGACCACCACCATCAAGTTCATCCTGGACTGGCGCTTCGAGGGGCCGGCGGCATTCTTCCTGGCCCCCGTCGCCAAGGGCTATTTCAAGGACGCCAGGCTTGACGTCACGGTGGACGCCGGCAACGGCTCGGGCGGTGCCGTCACCCGCGTCGCCTCAGGTACCTACGACATGGGTTTTGCCGACATGGCAGCCCTGATGGAGTTCCATGCCAACAACCCCGATGCGCCGAACAAGCCGGTGGCGGTGATGATGGTCTACAACAACACGCCGGCCTCGGTGATGGCGCTCAAGAAGTCCGGCATCAAGACACCGGCCGACCTGAACGGCAAGAAGCTCGGCGCCCCGGTGTTCGACGCCGGCCGCCGCGCCTTCCCGATCTTCCAGAAGGCCAACGGAATCGGCAGCGTGGCCTGGACCGCCATGGACCCGCCGCTGCGCGAGACCATGCTGGCACGTGGTGACGTGGACGCCATCACCGGCTTCACCTTCACCTCCCTGCTCAACCTGGAAGCGCGCGGCGTCAAGGCCGAGGATGTGGTGGTGCTGCAGTACCCCGACTATGGCGTGAAGCTGTACGGCAACGCCATCATCGTCTCGCCCAAGCTGCTCAAGGAGAACCCGGCCGCCATCAAGGCGTTCCTGGCGGCATTCACCAAGGCTGCGAAAGAAGTGATTGCCAAGCCCGACGCGGCCGTGGACTTCATCAAGGCACGTGACGGCATCATCAATGTGGAGCTGGAGCAGCGCCGCCTGCGCCTGGCCATCGACAGCGTGATCAACAGCCCCGACGCCCGCTCCGAGGGCTTTGGCCAGATCAAGGCGCCGCGTCTGGCGCTGATGGCCAGCCAGGTGTCGGACGCTTTTGCCACCAAGACACGCGTCAGCGCCGACGCGGTGTGGAACGGCAGCCTGCTGCCCAGCGCAGCCGAGCTCAATATCCTGCCCGCACCCAAGAAGTAGCCGTGCCGCCGGCCTCCCGGGTGGAGCCTGCGGGCGCGCCCTTCATCGATTTCCAGAACGTCTGGCTGGCTTACAACGACGCCCTGCTCGCGCAGAACACCTTTGCCGTGGAGGCGATCGACCTGCAGGTCAACAAGGGGCAGTTCGTTGCGATCGTGGGTCCTTCGGGCTGTGGCAAATCGACCTTCATGAAACTCACCACCGGGCTGCGCAAACCCTCGCGCGGGCAGGTACGGATCGATGGACAGGCCGTCACCGGCCCGTTGAAGATCTCCGGCATGGCCTTCCAGGCGCCCTCCCTGCTGCCGTGGCGCACGACGCTGGACAACGTGCTGCTGCCGCTGGAGATCGTGGAACCGCACCGCAGCCAGTTCAAGGCGCGGCGCGCCGAATATGTCCAGCGCGCCAGCCAACTGCTGGCCCGGGTCGGCCTGGGAGGCTACGAATCCAAGTTCCCCTGGCAACTCTCGGGCGGCATGCAGCAGCGCGTGAGCATCTGCCGCGCGCTGATCCACGAGCCCAAGATGCTGTTGCTTGACGAGCCGTTCGGAGCGCTCGACGCCTTCACGCGCGAGGAGTTGTGGTGCATCCTGCGCGAGCTGTGGCTGGAGCAGCAGTTCAACGTGGTGCTGGTCACGCATGACCTGCGTGAGTCGGTATTTCTGGCCGACACGGTGTATGTCATGAGCCGCAGCCCTGGGCGTTTTGTGGTGCAGCGCGCCATCGACCTGCCGCGCGAGCGTGATCTGGAGATCACCTACACCAGCGCCTTCACGGACATCGTGCATGAGCTGCGCGGCCATATCGGCGCCGTGCGCGGCAGCGCCGCTGCGGGAGTACGGGCATGAGCAGCAAGAACCTGGAGCGCGCAGCGCCGCTGGTCCTGCTGGTGGCGCTGGTCGTCCTGTGGCAGCTGGCGTGCAGTGTGTTCGCGGTGCCCGAATTCATCTTTCCCAGCCCGTTGCTGATCGCCCAGGCGCTGCGCGAGTTCACGGGTCCGATCGCGCTGGCAGCCTGGCAGACGTTCTGGGTCACGATGGTGGGCTTCGGCCTGTCCATCGTCGTTGGCGTGTTGCTGGGGTTCCTGGTGGGCTCTACGCGAATCGCCTACGCCGCGGTCTTTCCCTTGCTCGTCGCCTTCAACGCCGTGCCCAAGGCGGCCATCGTGCCCATCCTCGTGGTGTGGTTCGGCATCGGGCTGGGGCCGGGTATCCTGACCGCCTTCCTGATCTCGTTCTTTCCGATCACGGTGAACATGGCGACCGGGCTGGCAACGCTGGAGCCAGAGCTGGAAGACGTGTTGCGGGTGCTCGGCGCGAAACGCAGCGACGTGCTGATGAAGGTGGGCCTGCCGCGTTCCCTGCCGTACTTCTACGCCTCGCTGAAGGTGGCGATCACGCTCGCCTTTGTGGGCACCGTGCTGGCCGAGATGACCGCCGGCGACTCCGGCATCGGATACCTGATGCAGACGGCCGGCTCGCAACAGCGACTGGCGCTGGCATTTGCCGGCCTCGTCGTCATCGGCGCGATGGCGATGGCGATGTACGAGTTGTTCAGCTACATCGAGAAACACACGACGGCCTGGGCGCATCGGGGGTCGCAGAACGAGTAGCCGCGGGCTGCTTGTTCAAGGCAACGCCTTTGGCAAGCCTCTGAGGCCGGGCGAGGGCCTCTGAGGCAGCGAGCATTCCTGGTACGCCCCTATCACGAACAGGACGGCGCTTTACTTCCGAGGAATCGCGTAAGTCCCCACCGCATGCGCCACAGGATCCGGATGCCCTTCCGAATAGATGTTCACTTCCCCGACCGCAAGCGTCTTGCCGACCTTGATCAGCTTGCACACCCCGATGATGTCGCTGCTGGCAGAAGGCTTGCGCAGGAAGTTGAACGACAGGCTGGTGGTCACCGCCAGTGGCACGATGCCGATTTCGCCCAGGATGGCCACGTACAGGGCCAGGTCGGCAACGGCCATCATCACGGGGCCCGATACCGTACCCCCTGGGCGCAGCTGGTTGTGACCCACCCGCTGGCGGACAGTGGCGCCGGCGCCACCCACCGCTTCCACGGTGCATTGGTTCTGCGGAAACTCGGCGACGAGGAAAGCGGCGATTTCGGATTGCGTGGGCATGGCGGGCGTTGTAGCTGTGGAGCGAGCGATGATACGCAGCCTGAAGCTCAGCCTCTGGCCTGGAGCGCAGCGACCCGGGCTCTCAAGTGCTCGAGGTCGGCGTCCTGTACGCCGCAGGCGAGCAGGCCTTCACAGGTGCGAAACAGGTAATCGGCGGAACTGCCCAACACCCCGGTTGCATTGGCCAGACAGTCGATCACCTGTTCTTCGTTCAGGTGGCCGGCGTATTGCTCGCAGCCCGTGTTCATGGTGAAGGCCAGCGCGCTGCCAAAGGCCGCGCCTTGGGCGTCGTGTACGGTGACCCAGCGTGGCACGTAGGAGCCCGACACCATCTCGCGGCGCCACAACAATTCGAGCTCGGAGTGCAGCACCGCCTCCTCGATGCGGTAGGCGACGCCGGTGCACTCGCCGCCCGCGTCCAGCGCGAGCACCAGCCCCGGCCGCTCCAGCGAGCCGCGACCGGCACGTACCGTGAGGCAGAAGGATCGGTGCCAGCCGCTGATGCGCGCCACGCGCCGCTCCACGGTGTGCACGGTAGGGTTCCATATCAGCGAGCCATAACCGAACAACCAGGCGTCTCCAGGCGGACGCTCGGCCAGCGCCGCCCGCAAGGAATCGGCCCGCTCGGCGTCGGTCAGCACCCGCTGCCCCGGCACCGCCCGCGCCACCAGCGCGGCGATCCCGCCCGACTGCAGGAAGCTGCGGCTGAGAAAATGCGCTTCGCCTTGCGCGGGCGTAGTCTCCTTGTCGCTGGAATCCGGTGAGGTGTCGGGCATGGTCATGGATGGCATACGGCGGTGCCCCTATCGTACGCGGCGCGCAGCCCGGCGGCCTAGAATTCCCCACCATTGCAAAGCCCCCGTCCCCATGCCCTCCCCCACCACCGAATTCGAAGTCCTGCCGCGCGACCTCGCCGCCTACCGCCGTGGCAATACCGGGATTGACTATGTGCACCGATTCGACTCTGGCAAACCCGGTCCGCATATGTTGATCAACGCCCTGACACACGGCAACGAATTCTGCGGCATGGTCGCGGCATGCCATCTGCTCGACACTGGCGTGCAGCCCGTCATCGGTACCCTCACGGTCAGTTTCGCCAACGTGGCAGCGTATGAAAGCTTCGACCCTGCGCATCCGTTCGAGAGCCGACAGATCACACACAATCTGAACCGCATCTGGTCCAGTGAATGGCTGGACGGTGACGATGACAGCGTCGAGTCGCGCCGCGCGCGCGCCTTGCGACCGGCGGTTGCAGCGGCAGACCACATACTGGATATTCACTCGACCAGCCAGGACGTGGTTCCGTTCTGGGTCTATCCGGACTTCGAGCGCAACAGCACGGTTGCGCGGGTGCTGCCGCAGCCGGGCGTGCACCTGGTGATGCCCAATGGGCTGGGCTCGGGAACACCACTCATACAGCATGGCAGGCATGGCGCCGCCGAAGGGCCGGGAGCGGCCATGGTGGCCGAATGCGGGCAACACTTCAAGCAGGCCAGCGCCGACATGGCCGTCATGGTGACGCTGGATTTCCTTGGGCACTTCGGCCTGCTGCAGAGGGCCGCACCAGCCGCCGCTGCGACCCGCCGCTTTGAATTGCTGACCACCCATGTGATCGGTCATTCCGATTTCCGCTTCACGCGGCCGGTCATCGGTTTCGAGACTTTTGCCAAGGGCGAACTCATTGCCACCGACGGCCCGCTGGAGATCCGCGCGCCGTGTGACGAGTGCACCATCTTCATGCCGGCGCGCGAGGCCATCGTCGGGCGTGAAGGCGTGTACCTGACGCGGCCGCTGTCCTGAGGCGATACGGCAGCGAGCCTGAGGAATCAGGTTTCGCCGGAGCGCCTGCGCACCCGGCGCGCACCCGACACGCCCAGTTCTGGGTGCATGCGGGCCGCCAGCATCCATGCCACCAGCAGCGCTGCGCCAGCCATCGCAAACACACCGGCCAGCGGCGAAAATTGCAGCACGATCCAGGCCGCGCCCGGGGTCAGGATGCCCGACACATCCCGGAAGCTCGAATACACCGCCGACATTTCGGTGCGCTGGGACGGTTTGACCGACATCAGGAACGGCAGGCCGCCACACACGTCAAGCAGTACCAGGAAATACGACGCCAGCACCAGCAGTATTACCGTGGCCAGCGGAAAAGGCGACACGCATGCGGCAATCACGAAGACCACGCCACTCACCAGAAAGCCGGTGCGCACGGCGTGCCGCACCGAATGGCGGCCCATCCAGCGCAACATCAAGGGGGCCAGGAACAGGCCCGTGTTGGCGAGAGAACTGGCGATGCCGCCGGCCTGGTCACCCAATCCGCTTTGAACGGCGAAGATGCCGATGTAGACCGTATAGACCCACCAGCCGCACGAACGAAGCATCACAAACAACCAGCCGGCTACCAGCCGCGGCTGCACCGCGAAGCGGCGCAGGATGGCGAGCGGGTTGGAAGACGCCGAACCAGCCAGCGCGCTCACACGACCGTGCGCAACACGCAGCCACCAGAAGGCCGTCAGCATTCCGAGCGAGGCCACGCCGACGATGATGAACGGCGCGCCTGGCCAGAACCGTACCAGCCAGACACCCAGTACCGGGCCCACGGTCCAGCCGAACCCGCCAAACACCAGACGCAGGGATTCGAGGCGACCGAAGTCTGCACGCTCCAGGTTGTCCAGCACGTAGGCGTTGAAACACACGAACACCGTCGCCGTGGCCATGACATGGCAGAGCAGCGCCAGGGTGGTTAGCTTGCCTCCCACCATACCCAGCACAGCCGAGACCACATACAACGCGGCGCCCAGCGTGTAGACCCAGCGGCGCTCCAGGAGGCGCGCCAGCATGGGCACCGACAGCCCCATGAGCAGCGACAGAACACCCACCACGAAATACTGCTGCGACACCACGGCGGCGTCACCCCAGGCGCGGTACATCAGCAAGGGATATACCGAAAGCGCGATCCCGCGCGTGACGGCCTCGAACGCGCCCACTGCCGCAAACGCACGTACGCCTGGCTTCGTGGAACGATGCACGGAAACGGGGCGTGAAGACTGCACGGGCAAGACTGGGGCGTAGCGGGACACGGCAAGTATCCCATCCTGCCTCGCCGGGGCAGGCAAGGGAAGCCGCATCTACACTGCCTGCATGCCGTGGCACGCCCGACTCCAACTCGATTACACACACGAGCAGGCGCGTACCGTGGCACGCTTTCAGCACGATGGCCCGTTGCGCATACTGCAAAGCCTGTACCCGGAGGGCGAGGCGATCTGCCATAACGTACTGGTGCATCCGCCTGGTGGCCTGGTGGGTGGCGATACGCTGGACATCCAGCTGAACGCCGGCCCAGGCAGCCACGCGCTGCTGACCACACCGGGCGCCACGCGCTTTTACCGTTCCACCGGCGAAGCGGCGCTGCAGCAAACGCGGTTGCAACTGGCAGACGGCGCGCGACTGGAATGGTTGCCGCTGGAGACAATAGCCTACAGCGGCTGTATCGCCGAAAACCGTCTGCTGCTGGACCTGGCGCCGGGGGCTGAGCTGATCGGCTGGGACGTGACGGCGCTCGGACTGCCGCAGGCCAGTCAACCGTTCCTGCAGGGAAGCCTGCGCCAGCACATCGAGATGCCGGGCTGCTGGCTTGAGCGCGGGCGCATCCGCGCAGATGACAGGTTGCTGCTCGATAGCCCGCTGGCGCTGGCGGGAATGCGTTGCATGGCGTCCATCTTCTTTTGCACGGGCCAGCCACTCGAACGCACCCGGCAACAGCAGGCGCTGGACACCGCACGCGATGTCATCACCCAGGACGCGCTGTCCGGCTCGGCCGGGGCGACCAGCCCGAACAGCCATGTCGTGGTGGTGCGGGTGGTGTCCCCGCTGGTGGAGCCGGCCATGCGCCTGCTGCGCCGTGTGTGGGCGGCCTGGCGTGTGTCGATGTGGAATACCAGCGCCAGCCTGCCGCGCATCTGGGCTACCTGAACGGCGGCTCCCGCAGTGACCTGCGGGTCAGATGGCGATGAGCTGGCGTACGCCGTTGGCCTGCATCTCCGTGCCCTGGCCACTGGCCACCACCTCGCCGCGCTGCATCACCACGTAGTCATCCGCGAGTTCCTCGGCGAAGTCGTAGTACTGCTCGACCAGCAGGATGGCCATGGTTCCGCGGTCGGCCAGCATGCGGATCACGCGGCCAATGTCCTTGATGATGCTGGGCTGTATGCCCTCGGTCGGCTCATCCAGGATCAGCAGCCGCGGCTTGGCAGCCAGCGCGCGCGCAATCGCCAGTTGCTGCTGCTGCCCGCCGGAGAGGTCGCCGCCCTGGCGGTGCAGCATCTGGCGCAGCACCGGGAACAACTCGTAGAGCTCCGGATCAATGGGTGTGCCGGCGCTTTGCGTGGCCAGGCCCATGCGCAGGTTTTCCTCGACGGTGAGGCGTGCGAATATCTCGCGGCCCTGGGGCACGAAGCCGATGCCCGCGCGGGCACGTTCGAAAGGGGTCGCCGACTGTATGGGTTTGCCGGAGAACTGGATGACACCGCTCTTGATCGGAACCAGCCCCATCAATGACTTCAGCAGCGTGGTCTTGCCCACACCGTTGCGCCCGAGCACGACCGACACCTTGCCCAGGCGCGCCTGCAGGCTCACGCCGCGCAGGATGTGCGAGCCGCCGTAATACTGGTGCACGGCCTGAACGTCCAGGATGGGGGCTGCGTTATCGGCCAAGGTATACCTCGATGACGCGTTCGTCGGCTTGAACCTGGTCCAAGGTGCCTTGCGCCAGCACGGAGCCGTCACACAGCACGGTGACGATTTCCGAGATGGTCCGGATGAAACTCATATCGTGCTCCACCACCATCAGCGAGTGTTTGCCCTTCAGCGTGAGAAACAACTCGGCCGTTCGTTCAGTCTCTTCGTCGGTCATGCCCGCGACAGGCTCATCGAGCAGCAACAGCTTGGGGTCCTGCATGAGCAGCATCCCGATCTCCAGCCACTGCTTCTGCCCGTGGCTCAGCGCACCGGCCAGGCTGCCAACCTGCGCGGCCAGGTGGATGGTGTGCAGCAGCTCCGCGAGCCGGTCGCTCTGCTGCGAATCGAGGCGGAAGAACATCGAGGCCTGCACGCCCTTGTCGGTTTTCAGGGCCAGCTCCAGATTCTCGAAAACCGTCAGGTGCTCGAACACCGTGGGTTTCTGGAACTTGCGTCCTATTCCCAGTTGCGCAATTTCCGATTCGCGGTAGCGCAACAGGTCGATGGTGCTGCCGAAGAAGACGCGCCCTTCATCAGGCCGCGTCTTGCCGGTGATGATGTCCATCATGGTGGTCTTGCCAGCGCCGTTCGGGCCGATGATGCAACGCAGCTCGCCAGGGGCGATGTCCAGCGAGAGCTTGTTGATGGCCTTGACGCCGTCGAAGCTCACACTCACATCTTCCAGGTACAGGATGCGGCCGTGCGTGACATCCACCTCGGGCGACGTGACCAGACGTGAAAAGCCGGCTGAACGCCCACCGGACTCGGTGTTGCCACCGCGTGCGGCCTGAGCCAGGCGGCTGCGCTCGAGCCGCTGCGCACCTTCGTCGAGCAGGTCAGGCGTCATGGGATGGCCCCCACGCTTGTCACTTCGTGTACTGCGCTGCCCCCCAAGGGGGCCTTCGCGCCTTGGGGCGGCCCGGCGGCGCTCATTTGCCCCGCCTCGCGGTCAGCTTGCGCACCAGTCCCACCACACCGTTGGGCAGGAACAGCGTGACAGCGATGAACAGGGCGCCCAGAAAATAGAGCCAGAACTCCGGCGCTGCGACGGTTAGCCAGCTCTTGGCACCGTTCACCAGAAACGCCCCGACGATGGGCCCGACCAGCGTGGCGCGACCGCCTACAGCAGCCCAGATGGCGATCTCGATGGAATTGGCAGGGCTCATTTCGCCAGGATTGATGATGCCCACCTGGGGTACATACAAGGCGCCGGCCACACCACACATCATGGCCGAGACTGTCCAGATGGTCAGCTTGTATCCAAGCGGGTTGTAGCCGGAGAACATGACACGCGACTCGGCATCCCGGATGGCCTGTAGCACGCGCCCGAACTTGCTCGCCACCAGCCAGCGCGCGAGCAGGAAGAAAGACAGGAGCGTCAACCCGGTAAGCACGAACAGGACCATGCGCATGGAGGGTGTGGCGATCGGAATGCCCAAAATGCGCTTGAAGTCGGTAAAACCGTTGTTGCCGCCAAAGCCGGTCTCGTTGCGGAAGAACAGCAACATCGCCGCGAAAGTCATGGCCTGGGTAATTATGGAGAAGTACACGCCCTTGGTGCGCGAGCGGAAAGCGAAGAAGCCGAAAATGAAGGCAATCAGCCCAGGCGCTGCCACCACCAGGAACAGCGTGGCCAGGAAGCTGTCGCTGAAGGTCCAGTGCCAGGGCAGCTCCTTCCAGTCCAGAAACACCATGAAGTCGGGCAGGTCGCTCTTGTAGTTTCCGTCGCGCCCGATCTGGCGCATCAGGTACATGCCCATGGCGTATCCACCGAGCGCGAAGAACAGCCCGTGCCCGAGCGAGAGGATGCCGGTGAAGCCCCAGATCAGGTCCATCGCCAGTGCGCAGATGGCGTAACACATGATCTTGCCGACCAGCGCCACCGCATAGTCGCTCATGTGGAATACGCTGCCGTCGGGCACCACCAGATTGAGCAGCGGCGCTATCGTGCACACCACCAGCAGCGCCACGATGAAGGCGCTCCAGCCGGTGCGCGTCAACAGCGGCCCGCGAGCCGGCAACACTGCTGCGGTACCGCGCATCATGCTTCCGCGCTTCTGCCCTTCATCGCGAAGATGCCCTGCGGCCGCTTCTGGATGAAGATGATGATGAACACCAACACGGCGATCTTGGCCAGTACGGCGCCAGCCCAACCCTCGAGGAACTTGTTCAGGATGCCCAGGCCCATGGCCGCGTACACCGTACCGGCCAGTTGACCCACGCCACCGAGCACCACCACCATGAAAGAGTCCACGATGTAACTCTGACCCAGATCCGGGCCGACGTTGCCGACCTGGCTCAGCGCGCAGCCGGCCAGGCCCGCGATACCAGAACCCAGCGCAAAGGCATAGGTGTCCACGCGTGCCGTATTCACGCCCATGCAAGCCGCAATCGGACGGTTCTGGGTGACACCGCGCACGAACAGCCCCAGCCGTGTCTTGCCGATCAATGCTGCCACGCCCAACAAGACGACGATTGCAAAACCAATGATCACGATCCTGTTGTAGGGGAGCGAAAGGTTGCCCAGCACCTGCACGCCGCCGCTCATCCAGGACGGGTTCTCGACACCTACGTTCTGCGCGCCGAACACGCTGCGCACCAGCTGCATCAGCATCAGGCTGATGCCCCAGGTCGCCAGCAGGGTCTCCAGCGGACGGCCGTAGAGGAAACGGATGACGCTGCGTTCCAGCGCAGCCCCCATCAAGGCCGAGGCCAGAAACGCCACGGGCACCGACGCGAGCAGATACCAGTCGAAGGCGCCTGGAAGGAATTTCTGGAACATGCCCTGCACCACATAGGTCGCATAGGCGCCGATCATCATGAGCTCGCCGTGCGCCATGTTGATCACCCCCATCAACCCGTAGGTGATGGCCAGGCCCAGTGCGACCAGCAGCAGGATGGACCCCAGGCTGATGCCACTGAAGATGGCGCCAAGCTTGTCGCCCCACGCCAGTGCGCTCTCCACCGTGCGCAAGGTGGCCTGCAAGGCAGCCTTCACGTCCGGCTCGGTCTCCACCTTCAGGCGCTCCAGCAACACCGTCTTGGTGCTGCTCTGCCCGCTCTGCGCCAGCAGGGTCGCCGCCAACAGGCGCTTGGCCTTGTCGGAACTGTTGAGCAGCACCGCCGCGCGGATCATGCCCAGCTGGTCCTTGAGCTGCGCGTTCTGCTCTGCGGCAAATGCTTTTTCGATAAGGGGCAGGCGCGACTCGTCGCTTTCGCTTTGCAAGGCCTTGATGCCCGCGCGGCGCAGCTTTTCATCCGGCGAGAACAACTTGAGGCCGGCCAATGCCGCCTCCAGTTCACCCCGGAACAGATTGTTGTTGATCACGTCTTCGGCGCCTTCGGGCACGTCGGCGGGTGCGCCGGACACCGGGTCAAAGCCCTTGTCGTCGCGCATCACGAAAACCTTGTCCCCCGCGACCTTGACCGCGTCGGCAGCCAGTGCCTGCAGGAAAGCCACGGTCTTGTCATCTGCCGCCGCGGCCGCCTTGTTCAGCGCGGCAACCCGCGCGTCGGACTCACCGGCAGCGATGGCGAGGGCTTCAGCGGAAGTCAGCGCATGTGCATGACCCGCAAGCAGCAATGACGCTGCAAGGAATAGGAGGCGGATCAGCATGGAACGAATCTGGATGTGGGCCGAGGCCCACGCGGAAACGAAACGACGGCGGCTGTACGCTTACAAAGCATGGAAGTAAGGCGAGCGCCGTAGCGAGCAGCCCGAGGTGGGGTTCGAAGCGCGCAACCGTACTTCGGTACGGTGAGCACTGCAGGACCCCAGATCGGGTTGCGCAGTAGGCGAGCGCCTTACTTCTTGGCAGGTTCGTCGGGCTTCTTGTCGTTACCTTCAATGTACGGCGACCACGGCTTGGCCTTCACCGGGCCGGGCGTCTTCCAGACCACGTTGAACTGGCCGTCGGCCTTGATTTCGCCGATGAACACCGACTTGTGCAGGTGGTGGTTCTTCTCGTCCATCTTCGAAGTGATGCCGCTGGGCGCCTTGAAGGTCTGGCCGGCCATGGCGGCTATGACTTTGTCGGTATCGGTGGACTTGGCCGTCACGACGGCCTGCTTCCACATGTTGATGCCGATGTAGGTGGCTTCCATCGGATCGTTGGTCAGGGCCTTGTCCTTGTGGCCCGCGATACCCTTGGCCTTGGCGTAGTCCGACCACTTCTTGATGAACTCGGTGTTGTCCGGGTTCTTGATCGATTGGAAGTAGTTCCAGGCGGCCAGGTGGCCGTCACCCAGGCCGGCAAACCCGGCGACGCCGACCTCGAAGTGCTGCTGCAAGCCGCCGCTGCCGCCTGGCCGCCCGACC
>JANNDB010000564.1:0-3071 GCA_031387285.1 Betaproteobacteria bacterium
GGCGTGTGCGACGGCTTCATCGGCAACCGCATGATCGAGCAGTACTCGCGCCAGGCCGGTTTCCTGCTCGAAGAAGGCTGCACGCCGGCGCAGGTCGACAAGGCGATGGAAAAGTTCGGCATGGCGATGGGCCCGTTCCGCTTGGGCGACCTGGCCGGCAACGACGTGGGCTGGTTCATCCGCAAGCGCCGCTACCTCGAAAAACCGAATCTGCGCTACAGCAAGACGGCCGACCTGCTGTGCGAACTCGGCCGCTTCGGCCAGAAGACAGGCGCCGGCTGGCACGTAGTCGTACCAGCCGGCATTGGTCTTCTGGCCAAATCGCCCCAGTTCGCAGAGCAAGTCGGCGGTCTTGCTGTACTTCATGTTGGCGCGCTCGACCGCGCGCCGCTTGCGGATGGCCCAGCCGATATCGTTGCCTGCCAGATCGCCCATGCGGAACGGGCCCATCGCAAAACCGAACTTCTCGACGGCCTTGTCCACCTGCGCAGGCGTACAGCCTTCGTCGAGCAGGAAACCGGCCTGGCGGCTGTACTGCTCGATCATGCGGTTGCCGATGAATCCGTCACACACGCCGGAAACCACGGTGGTCTTCTTGATCTTCTTGCCCAGCGCCATCACGGTGGCCAGCACGTCCTTGCCGGTCTTCTCGCCCCGCACCACCTCCAGCAGGCGCATCACATTGGCCGGGCTGAAGAAGTGGGTGCCGATCACGTCCTGCGGCCGCTTGGTGAAGCTGGCTATTCTGTTCATGTCCAGCGTCGAGGTGTTGCTGGCCAGGATGGCTCCCGGCTTCATGACGGCGTCGAGTTTCTTGAACACGGCCTCCTTCACGCCCATCTCTTCGAACACCGCCTCGATCACCATGTCGGCGTCTTTCAGGTCGGCGTAATCCAGTGTGGTGCTGAGCAGGGCCATGCGCTGTTCGTATTTTTCCTGCGTGAGCTTGCCGCGCTTGACCTGCGACTCGTAGTTCTTGCGGATGGTGGCGATGCCGCGGTCGAGCGCTTCCTGCTTCATCTCCAGCATCTTCACAGGTATGCCGGCGTTCAGGAAGTTCATCGAGATACCGCCCCCCATGGTGCCGGCGCCAATCACGGCCAGCGAAGCCACGGTGCGCTGCGGCGTATCGGCGGGCACGTCGGGAATCTTGGAAGTGGCGCGTTCGGCCACGAACAGATGGCGCAGCGCGCGGCACTCGGGAGTCCACATCAGGTTGATGAAGATGTCGCGCTCGGCCACCATGCCTTCGTCGAACTTCATCTTGGTGGCCGCCTCGACGGCAGCGATGCACTTGAGTGGCGCCGGATAGTTCTTCGACATGCCACCCACCATGTTGCGGGTGAACTGGAACCAGGCGTCCCCCAGCGGGTGCTTGCACGGCAGGTTGCGCACCAAAGGCAACGGGCGGGCAGCGGCCACGGAACGCGCAAGGGCGAGAGCTTCTTCAGGCAGGGACTCGGCCGAAGCGGCCATCCTGTCAAACAGCTTCTGTCCGGGCAGCATGGCCAACATCTCGCTCTTGACCGGTTCGCCGCTGACAATCATGTTGAGTGCGACTTCCACACCCAGCACACGCGGCAGACGCTGCGTGCCCCCTGCACCGGGGATCAGGCCGAGCTTGACTTCGGGCAGCGCCACGTTGCAACCCGGCGCGCCGATGCGGTAGTGGCAGCCCAGCGCGAGTTCGAGTCCACCGCCCATGGCGACCGAATGCAGGGCTGCAACCACCGGCTTGGGGCTGTTCTCGACCGCCAGGATGACACTCAGCAGATTGGGCTCCTGCAATGCCCTGGGTGTGCCGAATTCCTTGATGTCCGCGCCACCCGAAAACGCCTTGCCGGCGCCGGTGATGACGATGGCACTGACGGCCGCATCCGCCGCTGCCTTGTTCAGGCCATCGGCGATGCCCTGGCGGGTTGCCAGGCCCAGGCCGTTGACGGGCGGATTGTTCAGCGTGATCACGGCGACGTCGCCGTGCACTTGGTATTGAGCGGTCATGTCAAATTCCTTGAGAAATCGGTGTGGCGCAGCGAAATAGAACGGTCGTTCGCTCCTCTGCGATTGTAGGTTGCGCCCCCTGTAGCGCCGGCCCGGTTTGTCCCGGCAGGGACAAGCCGGCAGGCGCTACAGGCCGGGCAACCTGTAGTCCTTGAGGATCTCGCGCAACTTGGCCTTTTGCATCTTGCCTGTTCCCCCCAGCGGGATGGCATCCACAAAAACCACGTCATCGGGAACCTGCCACTTGGCGATCTTGCCTTCGTAGAAAGCCAGCAACTCCTCGCGCGCCACGCTGGCGCCGGGTTTCTTCACCACGGCGATGATGGGCCGTTCATCCCACTTGGGATGGGCAACACCAATACAGGCGGCCATGGCCACGGCCGGATGCGCGACCGCGATGTTCTCCACGTCGATGGAGCTGATCCACTCGCCGCCGGACTTGATCACATCCTTGCTGCGATCGGTGATCTGCATATAGCCGTCCGGGTCGATGGTCGCCACGTCGCCGGTGGGGAACCAGCCGTCCACCAGCGGCGGCGGATTGCCCGAGCGGTAGTAGTCCGCGACGATCCAGGGGCCCTTGACCAGCAGATCGCCAAAACCCCGGCCGTCCCATGGCAACTCCTTGCCATCCGGGTCGACGATCTTCATGTCCACGCCGTACATGCCCCGGCCCTGTTTCAGGCGCACCTTCATCTTCTCTGGCGACGGCATGTCCAGGTGCTTGTTCTTCAGCGTGCACACGGTGCCCAGCGGCGACATCTCGGTCATGCCCCAGGCGTGCAGTACCTCCACGCCATAGTCGTCGTTGAAGGCCGTGATCATTGCCGGCGGGCAGGCCGAACCTCCGATCACCGTGCGCTTGAGGGTGGAAAAGCGCAGCCCTGCGGCCTGCATATGGGCCAGCATCATTTGCCACACGGTCGGAACGCCGGCCGCGAAGCTGACTTTCTCGGCCTCTATCAATTCGAAGATCGATTTGCCGTCCATCGCCCCGCCGGGGAATACCAGCTTGGCGCCGGTCATCGCGGCCGCGTAGGGCAGGCCCCAGGCGTTGACATGGAACATCG
>JANNDB010000565.1:0-3316 GCA_031387285.1 Betaproteobacteria bacterium
CCACGCCTGCCGCCGTCTGCCACGCAACACCGCCCGGAGCTGGCCGGGGCGCCATTTGAGGCCATGGGCGTCTCGCTGGTGTTCCATCCGCGCAGCCCGATGGTGCCGACCGTCCACATGAACGTGCGCATGCTCGCCGCCCGGGGCGCAGACGGCGTGGACGTGTGCTGGTTTGGCGGCGGCATGGACCTCACCCCGTATTACGGTTTTGACGACGATGCGGTGCATTTCCATCGCTGCTGCCGGGACGCGCTGGCGCCTTTTGGCAGCAGCCTGTACCCACGCTTCAAGACCTGGTGCGACAGCTACTTCTGCCTCAAGCACCGCAACGAGCAGCGTGGCGTGGGCGGCGTGTTTTTCGACGACTTTTCCGAGCTCGGTTTTGACGGCAGCTTCGCCATGCTGCGTTCCGTCGGCGACGCATTTTTGCCCGCCTACCTGCCCATTGTGGAGCGGCGCAAAGACCTGCCGTATGGCGAGCGCGAGCGCAATTTCCAGTTGGTCCGGCGCGGGCGCTATGTCGAGTTCAACCTGGTCTGGGACCGCGGCACCCATTTTGGCCTGCAGTCGGGCGGCCGTACCGAATCCATCCTGCTGTCGATGCCTCCGCTCGCAGGCTGGGCCTACCAGCAGCAACCGGAGCCGGGGTCGCCGGAGGCGAGGCTGACAAACCACTTCCTCGTGCCCAGGGACTGGGTCTGATGCCTGGCACCCGCCGCCGAGTGGGCCTTTTTGGTGGCGCCTTTGATCCGCCGCACAGTGCCCATCGGGCGCTGTTGGAGGCGGCGCTGGAACAATTGCAGCTCGATGACCTGCTGGTGCTGCCGACCGGGCAGGCCTGGCACAAGCCGCGCGAGCTGTCCGCCGTCCGACACCGCGTCGCCATGGCGCAGCTTGCGTTTGGCAGTCTGACCAAGGTGCAGCTGGACCTGCGTGAAACCCTGAGGCCTGGCGCCACCTATACAGTGGAGAGCCTGCGTGCCTTGCACGCGGAACAGCCCGGCTCGGATTTCTTCCTGATCATTGGGCAGGACCAGGCCGAGGCGCTGCACCAATGGCGCGAATGGAAGGCGGTGGTCCAGCTTGCTATAATTTGCGTAGCTGTCCGGCCTGACGGCGCTGGGGCGCGGCGCCGCTTTACTCCGACTGCGGGGCTGGAACCGCGTTTCCGTGCGCTGTTGCTCCCCGCCATGCCGGTCAGCGCCACCGAAATCCGTGCGAAATGTTCCCGTGGCGAAACCGTGTCGCCACTGGTCGGCGACGCGGTTGCGGGTTATATTGCCGACCATCATCTTTACCAGACTGCCTGATGACTACTGAAACTGCCGCCAAAAGAGATACCCAGAAACTTCAGCGGGCCATCGTGGATGCCCTGGAAGACGTCAAGGCGCAGCAGATTCAGGTTTTTGACACGGCGCACCTCTCCGCCTTGTTCGAGCGCGTGATCATTGCTTCCGGCACGTCCAACCGGCAGACCAAGGCGCTCGCCGCGAGCGTGCGCGACGCCGTGCGCGAGGCCGGTTTCCCCAAGCCGCGCATTGAAGGCGAGGCCAACGGGGAATGGATCATCGTGGACTGCTCGCGCGCCGTGGTGCACATCATGCAGCCCAATGTGCGCCAGTACTACCACCTGGAAGAGTTGTGGGGCGAGAAGCCGGTGCGCCTGAAGTTTGGCGCCGACAAGCCTGTGGTCAAGGTGGTCGCTGCACCTGTAGCCAAGCCGGCTGCCAAAAAGGTTGCGGCAAAAGCGGGCGGGGCTGGCAAGGCGGCTCCAGCCAAACGGCCCGCCTCCAGGGCCACCCCCGCAAGGGCCGCCCCCGCTGGCAAGACTCCTGCCAAAAAGGCGCCCGCGAGGAAACCGGCCACCCGCAAGCCCTGAGCGAGCGTGAAACTGTCGGTGGTTGCCGTCGGCCAGCGTATTCCGGCCTGGGCGCAGACCGCCTGGGACGATTACGCCAAACGCTTCCCGCCCGAACTGCGGCTGGAACTCAAGGCGGTCAAGACCGAAGCGCGGGGGTCCCGCGCACTTGCCAGCTTGCTTGGCGCCGAACGCGATCGCATCGTGGCCGCCATAACGCCCGGCAGCCGCATCGTGGCGCTGGATGAACGTGGCAGCGCGCTCACGACTCAGGCGCTGGCACAGCGGCTCACCGAGTGGCAGCTGGCGGCGGACGATGTGGCACTCGTGATCGGCGGGCCCGACGGGCTGGACCCTGCCTTCAAGGCGGCCGCCCACGAACGCATCCGCCTGTCCGATCTGACCTTGCCGCATGCCTTCGCCCGCGTGCTGCTGGCCGAGCAGTTGTACCGCGCCTGGTCCATCAACGCCAGGCATCCCTACCATCGCGAGTAATCCGCCGTGCAGCCTTTCGTCTACCTCGCATCGCAAAGCCCGCGCCGCAGCCAGTTGCTCGACCAGCTGGGCGTGGCCCATACGCTGCTGCTGGCAGGGCCCGAGGAAGACGCCGAGACGCTGGAGCAGCTGCTGGTCGGCGAGTCCCCCACAAGCTATGTGGCGCGGGTCTGCGCCCTCAAGCTTGACGCCGCCATCAGCCGGCGCAAGGCGCGCGGACTGCCCCCGGCAACCATCCTGTGCGCCGACACCACGGTGGCGCTGGGCCGCAGCATTCTGGGCAAACCGGCCGACGCCGCCGACGCCGCGCACATGCTGGAGCAATTGGCGGGCCGCACGCACCGGGTGTTGACTGCTGTTGCCGTCGCAGCCGGCCGGCGCCGCTCGCAGGCCGTGAGCGTGTCGCGCGTGCGCTTTGCGGCACTGCCGCCGCCCGCCATCGCTGCCTACGTGGCCAGCGGCGAGCCATTGGGCAAGGCCGGTGCTTATGGCGTGCAGGGCAGGGCGGCAGGGTTCATCGAGCACATCAGCGGCAGCTACTCTGGCATCATGGGGCTGCCGCTGTTCGAGACCGCGCGCTTGCTGCGCGGCCTCGGAATGCGGGTCTGATCCGCATCAGGCGTGAGCCCTCCCATAGCGTTAACAGGCCCCAGGCCTATTGCATGCAACAAGACATCCTGATCAACTGGTCGCCGCAGGAAACCCGGGTAGCCATCGTCGAAAACGGCGCCGTGCAGGAGCTGCATGTCGAACGCGCGCTCGGGCGGGGCCTCGTTGGCAACGTGTACCTGGGCAAGGTGGCCCGCGTCCTGCCCGGGATGCAGTCGGCGTTCATCGACATCGGTCTGGAACGCGCTGCTTTCCTGCACCTGGCGCTCGATCGGCACCGGATGCTGCGCCGCACGGACTGCGCCAGGGGGCTCGCCGTCCGGCTGGCGATGCCAAACGTCGGCCACGTGCAGG
>JANNDB010000636.1:0-3404 GCA_031387285.1 Betaproteobacteria bacterium
GCGGTTCTCGGTCCCTTCCAGCTGCGCCGCAAGGTCCCGGAAGCCCTGGTTCGCCCTGAGGTTCGGATAGTTTTCCGTTACCACCATCAACCTCGACAGCGCACCCGTCAGTTCACCTTGCGCCTGCTGGAATTTCTGGAACGCAGCAGGATCGTTGATCAATTCCGGCGTGGCCTGGATCGAAGTGGCCTTGGAGCGCGCTTCAATCACCTTGGTCAACGTGTCCTGCTCGAATTTCGCCTCGCCCTTTACCGTGGCGACAAGATTCGGAATCAGGTCGGAACGACGCTGGTACTGGTTGATGACCTCCGACCAACTTGCCTTGACCTGTTCGTCCGTGGTTTGAAATGTGTTGTAGCCACAGCCGGTAAGAGTCAAGGCCAAGGTAGCTACGAGGATTGTCAAAAATTTACGCATGCTGTTTTCTCCAAAAAATTCAATGGGACCGCTGGGGTGACGGCGAGGGCTCGAAGTGTTTCACTGCGTCGTCAACCATCTGCTGGGTACACCAGCGGGCGTAGTACCGGCCAAACAAGCGACCCAGCCAACGGGCAGGCAAACCCGTGGGCCACGCGTAATCGATAAAGACGCGCAGCATCGACGCATTGCCTTGCGGCGACAAATCGAAGCCCATACGGTAATGACCTATCACCAGGAGTCTTGGCGTGCCTGTGGTCTCCCAGACCTTGCGATTCGGAGGAGTGCGCTCAGTGACGGTTTCCTCGACAGAAAGCCGAACACCCAGGACCTTGCCGGACAAGCGAATCCGCGACCCAACCCGTTGTCCCCGACCTTCGTCGAGTTCGGTTTGCATCCGCCCTCCTCCCATCATCCAGGAAGGTTCGCTCATGTGCGAAGAAAGGCGGGTGTGGTCGTCGACATGTGCAAACACCCGATCTGCCGAGGCCTGTACCAATCCCCTGCTTTCGTGGCTATGAGTCAGCATGCATGCTCCCCAGGCCGTTGCGCCAACGGATTGCCGTCGGCGGACCCACTGCAGGCCGCCGCGCGCAAGGCAAAGTGCCAGTAAATGATTGTGCTCAGCAGCGCTGCAAAGAAGCACCACACCGAGATGAACCAGATGGCGAAAAAGTAGTAGGCAGCGGCAAACGACGACAGCGCCAAAACACCGAATATCCTCACCACGCGATGCGTGGACAACACCGGGCTCAGTGCGGTCGACAGGAGGTACAGCGTCATCGTTACTGCCGCGAAGAAGTGCGGCGAGACGTACTCGATGTGTTGGCCAACAGGCCGCGAGACAACCGAAAAGGCGACCAGAACATACAGCAGATACAGACCGACCGCGCCGCCGGCCGCCACGAAAGCGAACAGCGCACGCCGACGCCACCCTCGCGGCTCCATCAGCCACACCGCCACGGGCACGTAAACCGGCCACAGCACGTGTGAGAAAAAGGAATACACGTAGGTCATGACAGTGTTGAGCAGCGGAGCATCCACGCTGAAAGTCAGCCAGATCACAGCTTCGGTCAGTTGCTGGATCGCAAACAACATCGGGATCGCCGCGAACGGCAGTTCCCGCGGACGACGCGCCGACTTCAGCGTCAGCGTGCCGATCCCGAGCAGCAAGGCACCCGCGGAAAAACTGGCCGTGGCGGAGAAGCACATTCAGTCCGCTCCTCTCACGCGGCCGGCTGGCCAGGTGTAGAGATCGTTCCGCGATAGGGGAACCGGCCACTCTCCCTGATTGGGCCTGGACGCGAGAATCTGATAGATGCCCGTGCTGCCAGCCTCGAAGTCCAGCGCACAGGCGGCCATGTAAAGACGCCAGACACGATAGGTTGGTTCCGCCACCTCGCGCAGTGCCGCTTCGCGATTGGCTTCCAGGCGCTTCACCCAATGACGCAGGGTCAGCGCATAGTGCGGGCGCAGACCTTCGACGTCCAGGATCTCGAAGCCCGAGCGCTCCATGCCGAGCTGGATATTGCTGACGCAGTCGAGCTCGCCGTCCGGGAAAACGTAGCGGTTGATGAACTCGGTGGCCACTGTCTTGTTCCAGCCCTCCTCGTCATGGGTGATGCCGTGGTTCAGGAACAGTCCGCCCGGACGCAGCACGCGCCGTACCGTCGCCAGGTAGGCCGGCAGGTTGGCCAGACCCACGTGCTCGAACATGCCGATGCTCGATACCTTGTCGTAGACCGCCTTCCCGGCCAGATCCCGGTAGTCGAGCAGTTCCACCGTCACCAGGTCCTGCAAGCCTTCCGCATGGATGCGCTGCTGCGCGTAATCGAGCTGCTGGCGGCTCAGCGTAATGCCGTGTGCCCGCACTCCGTGATGCCGGGCCGCCCAACAAACCATCGCGCCCCAGCCGCAGCCAATGTCGAGCAACCGTTCTCCCGGCCGCAGTCTGAGTTTGCGGCAGACGTGTTCCAGCTTGTTGCGTTGCGCCTGATCCAGCGATTCGTCGGCATGCGTGAAATAGGCGCAGGAGTACACCCGTTCTTCATCGAGCCACAAGCGGTAGAACTCGTTGGAAACGTCGTAGTGAAACGAAATCGAAGCGCGGTTCTCGGTCTTTGAATGGGCTTTGACGGCACTACCGCGCAGTGGTGAGGCACTGGTCCCCGAACCGGGCGGCGAATTGTTGATCGCCCCGAGCCGGAAGGCAGCGAGCAATGCACCCAGCCGGTCGAGAAACGACAGGCGGATCGAATGCAGATGGTCCCTGAGGCTGAGCGCTGCGAAAAAGTCGCCCTCGACGTCAACGTGGCCCCGGAAATAGGCCTCCACAAGACAAAGCGGATCACGCCCGAGGACCATCGAACGAACCACGCCTGGGTGGTGGCACACGAGGGTGAACTGCGGGTTCGGTTCGTGCGGGCCCGTCTTGCCGAGACGCAGGGTTGCACCGTTCCACAGGCGCAACGCGACACTGCCATCGAAGCTGTGGAACAACCGCTTGAGCAGGCCCGATGCTTCGTCAGCGCCTCGATGTGCTACAGCGCCCCAGGGACTGCGCAGGGCAGCGGCGCTTTCAAGCAGACCATCCCCTTGAGGCTCGTGCAGCAACGAGGAGCCGGCGGCGCGCGTTGGATCGCTCATACCGATGCTCCTGCGGCAAGCTTCGCGGCGGTCGCCGGGGCACCCGGCGACTGAGCCCTCTTGATGCCGGCAAGCTTGGTGCGCTTGAGCATCAGCGCGTTGATGGCGACCACCGCCGAGCTGCCCGACATGGACAGCGCCGCGATCTCCGGCGACAGTGTGAAGGGGTAGAACACGCCCGCTGCCAGCGGGAAGGCGATCACGTTGTAGCCCACCGCCCACCACAGGTTCTGGTGCATCTTGCGCAGCGTGGCGCGCGACAGCTCGATAGCGCCGACCACGTCGTAAGGGTCGCTCTTCATCAGTACGACCTGCGCGCTTTCCATCGCCACGTCGGTGCC
>JANNDB010000704.1:0-3439 GCA_031387285.1 Betaproteobacteria bacterium
TTGCACATGGGCTGAGTGGGGCGGGGCGAAGGCCGCTGGCGCGAAGGAGCTTGCGCCGGTTTGCTGACCGTTGATGCTCGGCGGCCAGGGCAGCGCTTGTGGCGGGTCAATGAGACGGAGCAGAGGCGCTTTCCCCGCCGCATGGGACGCGAACGTTACAAGCGACCGCGAGCGAAGCTACTTTGCCCGCTTATCGACAACCCTCCGCGCCTTACCCAACGTCCGCTCCACCGAATTCGGCGGCAATACGCTGACACGGGTGCTGATCCCCACCAGCGTCTTGATGCGATGCTGCAACCAGACACTGATCTCACCTGTATCAGCGCCCGCGGCGCCGTGTTGCAGCTCGACCAGCACTTCGACCTCATCGAGCAGCGCTTCGCGCGTCACGACCAGCTGGTACACGGCAGACAGCTTGTCGTGCTGCAGCACGATCTCCTCCACCTGGGTCGGAAACACGTTGACACCCCGGATGATCAGCATGTCGTCCGAGCGGCCTACGATCTTGCCCATGCGCCGGAACGCCCGGGACGTGGGCGGCAGCAGGCGCGTGAGGTCGCGTGTGCGGTAACGAATGATGGGAAAAGCTTCCTTGGTGAGCGAGGTGAACACCAGTTCGCCTTCCGAACCATCGGGCAGCACCGCACCCGTCAGCGGGTCGATCACCTCGGGATAGAAATGGTCCTCCCAGATCACAGGGCCGTCCTTGGACTCGACGCACTCGCTGGCCACTCCCGGACCCATTACTTCCGACAGCCCATAGATGTCCACCGCGTCGATACCCGCCGAGGCTTCGATCTCGCTGCGCATCGCTTCCGTCCAGGGCTCGGCGCCAAAGATGCCGATCTCCAGCGCGGTGCCGCGTGGATCCAGCCCCTGGCGCCGGAACTCCTCCACGATGACCTGCATGTACGAGGGCGTCACCATGATGATGCGCGGCGCGAAGTCCTGTATCAGTTGCACCTGCTTTTCGGTCTGCCCACCTGACATCGGCACCACCGTGAAACCCAGCCGCTCCGCGCCATAGATCGCGCCCAGGCCGCCCGTGAAAAGGCCGTAACCGTAGGCCACGTGGATGGTGTCGCCTGCGCGGCCACCTGCTGCCCGAATGGAGCGCGCCACCAGCTCCGCCCAGACGTCGATGTCGTTCTGGGTGTAGCCCACCACGGTCGGTTTGCCCGTGGTGCCGCTGGAGGCGTGGATCCGGGCCACTTGCGCCTTCGGCACGGCGAACATGCCAAACGGGTAGTTCTCGCGCAGATCATGCTTGGTGGTGAACGGAAAGCGGGCCAGGTCGGCGAGCGACTTCAGGTCGTCCGGATGGACCTGCGCGGCGTCGAACGCCTGCTTGTAGTGCGGCACGTTGCGGTACACATTGGCGAGCGTCGCGCGCAACCGGCGCAGTTGCAGCGCGGTGATCTCGTCCCGGCTGGCGCGCTCGATCGGATCGATCAGGCCGGCGGGGGTGCTGTGTTGTGGCATGGCTTGTCTCCTGGTTGTTCTATTGAGGGCCGCTCAACGCTGCCGGCATGCTGTAGTCGGGCCGTTCGGCCTTACGAATGCGCATGGTCCCGGTCGAAATCCAGCACCAGCTTGTCACTCACCGGGTAACTCTGGCAGCACAACACGAAACCACGCGCCACCTCGTAGTCTTCCAGCGCAAAGTTGATGTCCATGTCGACCTCGCCTTCGACCACCAGCGCGCGGCAGGTCGAGCAGACACCGCCCTTGCAGGAGAACGGCATCTCCAGCCCGGCCAGCAGCCCGGCGTTCACCACGCTGTCCTTGTTCTTGGCCATGGAGAAAGTCCGTCGTGTGCCGTCCAGCACCACCTCGACCTGGCACTCGGCCGCGCCAGCGGGCGTGCTGCGCGGCGCCCGCGGCGCCAGCGCATCGGCTGGCGTGCCAAACAACTCCATGTGGATACGCGCCTTGTCCACCCCGCGCTCCTGCAGCGCCCGCGACACCCCCAGCATCATGTCCTGCGGCCCGCAGATGAAGGCGGTGTCGACACCTGCCGGATCAATCCAGTGCTGCAGCAATTCCTTGCATTTGTCGTAACCGATGTGCCCGTTGAAGAGTGGAATGTCCTGTGACTCGCGGCTCATGATCCACACCAGGTTCAGTCGCCCGAGAAAACGGTCCTTCAGGTCTTCCAGTTCCTCCTTGAACATCACGTGGCCCGACGACCGGTTGCCATAGACCAGGGTCACATTGCTCAGGGGTTCGGCCAGCAGGGTGCTTTTCACGATGGACAACACCGGCGTGATGCCGCTGCCACAGGCAAAGGCCACCACATGCCGCGCCGCGCTGGCGTCCAGCGGCACATGGAACTGCCCCTGCGGCGGCATCACGTCGATCACGACACCGGCAGCGAGATGCTGCGCCGCCCAATTGGAGAACTGCCCATCGGCAACCCGCTTGATGGCCACGCGCAGGCGCAGGTCCTGCACTGCGGCACAGATCGAATACGAGCGGCGCACTTCGGCGCCGTCGAGTTGTGTGCGCAACGTGAGGTACTGGCCCTGCACGTAGGCGAACTCCTGTCGCAACGCAGCTGGCACATCAAAAGTCACCGCAACGGCGTCACGCGTCTCGGACTGGACCTCGCGAACCGTCAGCGGGTGGAAATGGGCGCTGGCCATAGGGCGGCTCCGTGTGGTTAATGGGGCTTGAAGTAGTCGAACGGCTCCAGGCAGTCGCGGCACTGGTAGAGCGCCTTGCATGCGGTCGAGCCATATTGCGACAGGAGTCGGGTGGCACGTGAACCGCACTGTGGGCACGGAACCACCACGCGCGGGGCCATCAGCGCACCGATATCGACAACCTGGGTGGGCGCAGCCCCCGGCGCACATGCGGCGGGCGGCGCAATGCCGTAGGCGCGCAAAGCGTCCCGGCCCTTGGCTGTCATCCAGTCGGTGGTCCATGCCGGTGACAGTTGGGTCTGCACGGCCACGTGGCGCACACCCTTTTCATGCAGGGCATCCGTGATGGACTGGGCGATCACCTCGGTTGCCGGGCAGCCGGAGTAGGTGGGCGTCACTGTCACCACCGCAACCGGCTCCGCGTCAGGCGCGCCGTACTGCCACTGAACGTCGCGCACGATGCCCAGATCGACCACCGACACCACAGGCACCTCGGGGTCCATGACCGCGTCCAGCCAGCCCAGCAGCATCTCGCGCGAGGCCAGCCCCGCGGCCGGCAAGGGCACACTCACCATTGCGCCTGCGGATAGGCCCGCTGCAGGAACTGCATCTCCGTGAGCAGATGCCCCAGGTGCTCGGAGTGCAGGCCCTGGCGCCCACCCCGCTGATGTCCGGCGTAGCCCGGTCGGGCAAGCGTTGCGCGGGCCAGCACCGCATCCACACTGGCATGCCAGGGGCCGCGCAGGCTTCCGGCGGCAGGCACCCAGCCGGCCTGCGAAGCCTCTGCGTCCACG
>JANNDB010000749.1:0-2314 GCA_031387285.1 Betaproteobacteria bacterium
CCTCGAGTTCGCGCGGCGAGAGCTTCTTCACCGCAGCCTCGATCTCGCCTTGCGTCAGCGTGAAGCTGGCCGGATCCCAGTTGTCGAACTTGCGGCTGTACTCGCGCACGGCCACATCACCGCGTTTCTCCACGTCCTTCAGGATGGACTCGACGGTCGCGCGCACGTGGGCGTCATCGTCGGCCCGGCCCTGGGCGTCCTTACCTCGTTTCAGATAGCGAATCATGCGACCCCTGCAATGAATAGTGCCAGATGGCACATGGTGATTTGTTCTGCATACGTATGCAATTCTGACCGCATCCAGCGCGCATGGAATGGGTGTTTTCCCTAATCAGGCGCCGGTCCGCCGCCGCGCGAACTGGCTGCGCACGCGTGCGAGCACGTCCACGTCGAGCTGCAGCAGCACGTCGATCAGGTCGATCGGCACCCAATTCTCCCGGATCAGGCCTTCATCCTCGCGGTAGAAATCCATCACGCGCATCGTGATGGCACGCCCGCTGGCGCCCAGACCCAACCAGCCACCACCCTGGTGCATCATGTGGCGGCTGGGCCAGCCACCGGTGGCCGAAAAACGTCCGTCGCCAATGCGCACATAGTGGCTGCCGCCATGTTTGCCCATGCCCGGCGGTTGCGCCTGATCGGGCCGGCGCGGAAACGCGATCCGGAAGGGCAACTGGTGGTAGTCCACAAAACCTTCGAGGCCCCGGGTGGTGCCGATGCCGCTGGGGCCGTACCACATCATCTTCGGATGCCAGAAGTCCTTTTGCGGCATCGTGAGCAGGCCTTCGCGTCCTCCGTCGTTGTCCGCGTAGGCGCCCAGCGATGCCTGCATCGCCATCGTCAGCTCCAGGCTGGCGGCCGAGCGGGACGGGTCCTGCTCGGAAAGCAGCAGGCCGTCGTTGGCCAGGGGGCCGGCCCACATACCTTCCTGGCCCAGGCTCGGTGGCAGCGGCCAGAAGCCGGCCTGGCGGATCACGTCCAGCACGTCAACCAGCACGCTGCTTTGCACGATGCGCCCGTCCACCACCTGGTGGAATTCGCCGCTGCGCAGATGGATCACCTGGTCGGTGGCCGGGATGCCGATCCACTCGCGGCTGAAGGTGCCGCTCAGGTGCCCAACCAGACCGACGTAGTCGCGCCCTTCGTAGCGACCGCCCATCACGATGGTGTCGCGGCGCTCCAGGTCGGGAAAGGCCTGCAGCAGCGGGGCCCAGACCTGCTGCTCGATGGCGGCCAGGCCGTGCTTTTCGTTCCACGGGTGCGACCCGCGCCAGTGCGCGTCCGGATGGTAGATCGCCGCCAGACGCGCGCCGAGTGTGGCCGGGGTGGATTCAGCGATGGCCTGCAGTCCGGCCCACACAGCGCGCTTGTTGGAGAGGTTTTCGGCTTCGGAAATCATCATCGGACGCAATTTAACCGATGTTGCATACGATTGCAATACCGGCCGGGATCGCCAGCGGGCCGCACCGCCTGCCGCGGCGGGCCGCGCTTACACTGCGCAAATGCCCACCCCCCGCGACTTCGCCGATTTCTGCTGCGAGTTGTTGTCCAGCCTGGGCCGAATCCAGGCCCGGCGCATGTTTGGCGGCTGGGGCCTCAGCGTCGAGGGCCTGACCGTCGCCATCGTGGCAGACCTGGGAGATGGCGACACGCTCTGGCTGAAGGCCGATACCGACACCTTCTCACGTTTCGAGGGCGCCGGCTGCAGGCGCTTCAGTTACCCCATGCGCCGCGATGGCGAAACGCGCATCCAGAGCATGAACTACTACAGCGCACCCGAAGACGCGATGGATTCCGCTCCTGCGATGGTGCCATGGGCGCGACTGGCCATGCAGGCGGCCGTGGCCGCACATGCCGCCAAACCGCCGGTCCGCGCCAAACCCGCCGCCCGGCGGGCTTCAACGCGCAAGCCTCAGGGCTGATTGCCTTCCAGCGCCGACACCACCTGGCCGCGCCCGGGGATCAGCCAGGCCAGGACACCGCCGAGCGTCGCCACCCAGCGACCCAGCATATCGGTGAGTCTTTCGGCGCCAGCGGCAGCCGGTGCCCAGCACACATAGGCGGACTCGTTGGCCGCAGCCCCGAACACCTCCAGCACCACGTGTTGCCCTGGCATCAGTTGCAACCGGTCGCCACGGTGCAGCACCTGGTCTCCCCAGTCGTTGGCCGGCCCCTGGTGCGGGCCGTCCAGCGTGGCCCAGACCTCGCCGCACTCGACGACCAGCAAACCGCCGCCATCCGAGCCCAGGGTGAGCGCGCGGGCCGGCTGCAGCTTCCAGCTTCCCGTGGCCGCACCGGCGACGTCTGATTGTTG
>JANNDB010000768.1:0-7836 GCA_031387285.1 Betaproteobacteria bacterium
GCGCCGCACATGCCGCTGGTGGTGCCCCAGCAGTTTCTCGACCCGTACCTGCGCGAGGACATCAAGCTGCCCAAGCTGCTGCCGCGCGACGGCTACATCCGCCACCCGTGGGTCGAGCGTTTTTCGATCGCCATCTGGAGGTTGTTCACTGACCTCGATCTCGATGACGCTGCGAACTCGCGCTTCGACAGCCTGCACGATTGCTTTACGCGCGAACTGAAACCAGGCGCGCGCCCGGTCGACCACTCCCGCAACCGGATGACCAGTCCCTGCGACGGCATCGTCGGCGAGTGTGGCCTCATCACCCATGGGCGTCTGTTCCAGGCCAAAGGCATGGACTACACCCTGGCCGAGCTGCTGGGTTCCGTAGTGGAAGCAGCCGCGCTGGAAGGGGGTTGCTATCTGACGCTGCGGCTCACATCGGCCATGTACCACCGTTTCCACGCCCCGTACGACATGCGGCTGCAACGGGTCGACTACATAAGCGGCGATACATGGAACGTCAATCCGATTGCGCTCAAACGCATCGAGCGGCTGTTTTGCAGGAACGAGCGCGCGGCGATCCATGCAACCCTGGCGGACAGTGGACACGCGGTGCTGCTGGTGCCCGTGGCGGCAGTCCTGGTGGCCAGCATCCGGCTGCATTGCGTCGACGTACTGCTGCACCTGAAGTACCGGGGCCCGAATCGCATCGATTGCGACACGCGCGCCACCAAGGGGGAGGAGCTTGGCTGGTTCGAGCACGGTTCCACCATCATCGTGCTGGCGCCGGCAGGGTTCACGCTATGCGAGGGTGTTCACACCGGCGCAGCGTTGCGCATGGGCCAGCCCGCGATGCGCCTGCCCGTGGCGCCCGACGGCGGGAACCACTGAGAAGCACTCGCCGCTTGTCACCTGCGTGCCACGTCACAGCCACCGGCGCGTCATAAATGACGGGCACCATTGCTGTGTGTCGCAAGCACAAGCAACCCCCCATTACCGGGCCATCTTCGTCTCGGACATCCATCTGGGCACGCCGGGCTGCCAGGCGGGGCCGCTGCTGGAGTTCTTGCGCACCCACGAGAGCGATTATCTGTACCTCGTCGGTGATATCGTGGATGGCTGGCAGTTGCGTCGGCGTTGGCACTGGCCCCAGGCGCACAACGATGTGGTGCAGAAATTGCTGCGGCGTGCCCGCAAGGGATGCCATGTGGTCTACGTGCCGGGCAACCATGATGAATTTGCGCGCGGATTCGTCGGCCACCGTTTCGGTGGCATCGACGTGGTGGAGGATGCGGTCCATGTGACCGCTGACGGACGACGGTTGTGGATCACGCACGGGGACTACTTTGACGGGGTGATCCAGCGTGCCAAGTGGCTGGCTTACGTGGGCGACTATCTCTACGAACTCACGCTGCGGCTCAATCGCCATCTCAACTACGGTCTCGCACGGCTTGGCCTGCCCTATTGGTCGCTATCGGCCTACCTCAAGCACAAGGTGAAAAGCGCGCTCAACTACGTGACCGATTTCGAGGAGGCCGTGGCCCGTGAGGCCCGCGCCCGGGGACACCACGGCGTGGTCTGCGGGCACATCCACCGTGCCGAGATGCGCGACATCGGCGGCATCCTGTATTGCAATGACGGCGACTGGGTCGAGAGCAGAACAGCACTGGCGGAACATCACGACGGCCGGCTGGAACTGATCCACTGGATGCCCGCAGAGCAAACACGCGCCCTGGTTGACCAGGTCGACCCAGCGGAACAGCCTGACATCGAATTGACACACACATGGACAACACTGAAGGGTTGACCGTGCTTGTCCTTCGATGCGAACCTCACTGACCTCGTCCTATGGCGCCGATTCGTCGGGCCTGATCTGCGGCTACCACTTCGACGCCGGGGGGCGGGCCCACCCGATCACGACCCAGCAAGCCCTGGTGTGGCTGGCTGAACCTGCCAGCACTGCCGGATTTGCCTGGCTGCATTTCAATCTTGCGCATGCCGCGACCGAAAAGTGGTTGCGTGCCGACCTGGGCCTGTCGGACGCCTTCCACGAGTCCTTGCACGATGGCTCGCGCTCCACGCGGGTGGAGCTGGACGACGGCATGCTGGTGGCGACCTGCGGCAGTCGACCGAGGAGTTCAATGTCGTGTTCAGCGACCTGGCCGCCTTGCTGGAACGCATCAAGCTGTTGCAGGAGGAAACAGAGGGGCGCGCAGCGGAGCAGAACAACCGCAGCCTGTTCGTGCTCACGGTGGCGCGCTGGCACCCGCCTCAGGGTTGGCGGACGATCACCGGCTGCATCGTGAACACATTTTCCGACGTCGCATCCACGGTCACCTTGACCCAATGGAGCAGGGGGCTGCCGAAAGTCTGCACCCGGGTCAGGTTGGGCAGCAGCCGGGTCGGGCTGTAGAGCGGCTTGTCGAGCTTGAAGAAATGCGTGTCGCCATGCACCAGCAGCACCTGGCCTTTGAACTGCTCGGTCTGCAGAACAAGTTGCTGGATGAAATTGCGGTAGCCGAGCACGCCCGGCGCGGTGCTTTCATCCAGATCCTCCGTTTCGGGCAGGTCGAAGCCTGGATCGGCCTGAATCACGAGTACCAGCCCGCGCGCATCCTGAGCTTTCGCCTGCGCGAACGCGGCCGCCATCCAGGCCACATTGGCCGCGTCGCGCTCCAGGTATTCGGCGTTGCCGGCGTCGCATTGCTCGGCTTTGCGCGCGCTCTTTTCACTGCATTCCTTCGCGTTGAGTACGAGGTTGTTGTTGCTGCCAGGCACATTGAGGCCCGCGAACACCACGCCGCCGTGGCTGAAGCGCGTGTTTTCCACGAACTTCTCGCCCAGTTTGCCCTGGTGTTCCAGTGGCATCCGGCTCTGGCCCAGGCTGTCGGGAGTGGCAAACATGACCCGGCGCAGATGGGCCAGGCGTTCCAGAGCGTCGAAGCCACCGTTGTTCAAGCGATGGCAATCGGTCCATTCGTTGTCGCCGGGCACGTAGACCACCGGTTTGACCAGGCTGGCGAACATTTTCAACGCATCCGCATAGACGTCGTTCGTGCATTGGGAGCTGCCGTCCTTGATATCGCCGTCGTAGATGGAAAACGCTATGTCGGATTGGTTGATGCTTTGCAACACCGCCGGCAACCTGGGGTTGTCACCGGCCTTCCGGTAGGGCATGTCGCCCCACAGTCCGAAGGAGAAGCCGCGCTGGGCGGAAGGGCTGGTGGAGGCACAGGAAGCCAGGCCAAGCAGCACCAGAAGGGACACGGTCAGACGACGGAACATGCGGTTTTTCGGAGAGTCAGGATGTTTGCAGTCTATTGATGCTGTGTGACGGCTGCGTGACTGTCATCCGTCATGACGTTGTCATGGCGACAGCCTACGCTGAAGGGGACGCATCGCACAAAGCCTTTCCTCCAGCACCCACACCCCATGAAGAAGATCACACTTCGATTGCCCTTCTCCCTGGACCTCCGTGCCAAGTTGACCACGCCGCTGCGCCTGTTGCTTGCCACCACGGCGGCATTCTGGATGGGAACGGTGCAGGCCCAGGTACCTGGTGGCGCCTTGCGCAGCGCTACCGAGTTGCGTTTTCGCGACTTTTTCAGCGCACCCATCGGGGCCGCAGGCCTGCAGATGAGCGACACGCTGCGCCAGGCCGACGGGCAGGTCGTGCGCCTAGTCGGTTACATGGTGGAACAGGAGACTCCGGTGCCGGGTCGATTCATGCTGACGCCACGTCCGGTGGCCATGAGCGAGCACGCCGACGGCGATGCCGACGACCTGCCTCCCGCGACGGTAGTGGTTTACCTCGAACAGAGCCAGAGTGAATGGCTGGTGCCGCATGTGCGCGGCCTGATTTCGGTGGTCGGCGTGTTGCACGTCGGGCGTTTCGAGGAGCGCGATGGGCGAGTCTCCTGGGTACGCCTGCAACTGGATAACGAAGCCGCGCGCGGCATGAGCGCACTCGAGTTCGCGGCTTACCTGCATGCCTTGCAGCATTGGCGCTGAGCAGATTTCCTGCCCTCGGTGCCGAAGAATGCCACCATTGTCACAGTGCGGGGCTCTGTGGTGGCTCCCAGAAACACGACCGGCAAGCCGCCGCGTCCGGCGCCGTGACTCTAGCCGCGCGAGGGCGGGAATTGTCACGCCACCGTCACATTAGCTTCGTACAGTCATCGCAAACCCAAGAACGTTTGTCCAATTGAGAGGAAATCCATGAAAATCGCTAGCAAATTCCCATTCGCCGGCCTGGCAGCCCTGACCACCATGATGTTCGCGTTGCCATCAGCGGCGCAGGAAATCACTGGCGCCGGTGCCAGTTTCCCCGCTCCCATCTATGCCAAATGGGCTGCCGATTACAACAAGGCCACGGGGGTCCGGGTCAACTACCAGTCGATCGGCTCCGGCGCCGGCATCAAGCAGATCGACTCCAAGACCGTCGATTTCGGTGCCTCCGACATGCCGCAGACCGACGACGTGCTCAAGGCCAAGGGGCAGATCCAGTTCCCGACCGTGATCGGTGGCACCGTGCCGGTGGTCAACATCAAGGGCATCGCACCCGGCCAGATGAAACTGGACGGTCAGGTCCTCGGTGACATCTATCTGGGCAAGATCACGAAATGGGACGACCCGGCCATCAAGGCCCTGAATCCCGGTCTGCCCCTTCCCGACGCCGCAATCGCCCCGGTGCGCCGTGCCGATGGCTCCGGCACCACCTTCAATTTCACCAACTACCTGAGCCGCGTGCACGCGGAGTGGAAAGCCAAGGTGGGCGAGGGTACCGCCGTGAATTGGCCGGTGGGCGCCGGTGGCAAGGGCAATGAAGGCGTGGCAGCCTTTGTCGCTCGCCTGCCGAATTCGATCGGATACGTAGAGTATTCGTATGTCAAGCAGAACAAGATGACCTACACCCTGATGAAGAACCGCGATGGCGTGTTCGTGGCCCCGGACGACGATACCTTCAAGGCGGCCGCTGCCGGCGCCGACTGGAACAAGTCCTTCTACCAGCTCATCACCGATCAGCCAGGCAAGAATGCCTGGCCGATCACCACCGCGACCTTCATTCTGATGAATGTGAAACAGGACAAGCCTGCCAACGCGACAGAAACCTTCAAGTTCTTCAGCTGGGCCTACAAGAACGGCGACAAGATTGCCGCCGATCTGGACTATGTGCCGATGCCGGCCAACGTGATTGGCGCCATAGAAAAAGCCTGGGCACAGGTTACGGACGCGTCCGGAAAGCCTGTAGCCTTGAAGTAGGCTGTTCCGCGCACGAAACCAGCTGTCGCCAAGGAGCACGCCTGTGTCCACTACACTTTCGGCGGACCCGCATTCAAAAGACCAGTCTGCCGGACGTGTCATGACCAGCCCTCCGCCCAGGAAAATTGCCCGTTCGGGACCCATGGCGGACCGCCTGTTCGGCTGGCTCGCCAAGGGTGCTGCCCTGTTGACGTTGGTTCTTTTGTTCGCCATCCTGGCGTCGCTGACCATCAGTGCCTGGCCGGCCATCGCCAAATACGGCCTGGGCTTCCTGACCAGCACGACCTGGGACCCGGTCAAGTCGGAGTTCGGCGGGTTGGTGATGATTTACGGAACCCTGGCCACGTCGTTGATCGCGTTGATCATCGCGGTGCCAGTGAGTTTTGGCATTGCACTGTTCCTGACCGAGTTGTCGCCGGCCTGGCTCAAGCGCCCGCTGGGCACCGCTATCGAGTTGCTGGCAGCGGTGCCGTCCATCGTCTACGGTATGTGGGGCCTGCTGGTGTTCAGCCCGGTCCTGTCGACCTATGTGCAGCAACCGCTGCAGGCCTTGTTCGGTGGTGTTCCCATCATCGGTGCCCTGTTCTCCGGTCCCCCTGTCGGCATCGGTATTCTCTCGGCCGGCATCATTCTGGCCATCATGATCATCCCCTTCATCGCGGCTGTCATGCGTGACGTGTTCGAGGTCACGCCGGTCATGCTCAAGGAGTCGGCCTATGCGCTGGGCTCGACCACATGGGAGGTGGTTTCGCAGGTGGTCCTTCCCTACACCAAGGCCGGTGTCGTCGGGGGCATCATGCTCGGCCTGGGCCGCGCGATTGGCGAAACCATGGCGGTAACGTTCGTGATTGGCAACTTCAACCAGCTCGATTCGCTGAGCCTGTTTCAGGCCGCCAACAGCATCACCTCGGCCCTGGCAAACGAATTCGCCGAGGCCGGCGAGGGCCTGCACCAGGCCGCGTTGATGTACCTCGGCCTGGTCCTGTTTTTCATCACCTTCGTTGTGTTGAGCCTTTCCAAGCTGCTGCTGGCCCAGCTCAAGAAAAGCGAAGGGGCGAAATCGTGACGACAGGTGAACGACTGCTGCGCGAGGCCGCACTGGAGGAGACCCGCCTGGCCAGATACGCGCAGCGCAAATTCGTCAACCGCGTGGCGTTGACGCTGTCCCTGATGGCCATGGCCTTCGGTCTGTTCTGGCTGGCCTGGATTCTGCTAGAAACCGTCTGGCTCGGGATCGGAGGGCTGACACTGGACACCTTGACGCTGATGACCCCGCCGCCCAACGACCCCGGCGGTCTGGCGAATGCCCTGTACGGCTCGTTCCTGATGGTGATGCTGGCGACGTTTGTCGGTACCCCGATCGGCATGATGGCCGGCATCTACCTGGCCGAGTTCGACACCAAGGGCTGGCTCGCGGTCACCACACGTTTTGTCAACGACATCCTGTTGTCGGCACCCTCCATCGTGATCGGCCTTTTCGTCTACGCGGTGGTCGTATCGCGTTTCAAGTCCTTCTCCGGGTGGGCCGGTGTGATGGCGCTGGCCTTGATCGTTATTCCCGTCGTCATCCGGACCACCGAGAACATGCTGCAACTGGTGCCGGCCGGCCTGCGCGAAGCCGCGTATGCGCTTGGTGCGCCCAAGTGGAAGGTGATCGTGAGCATCACGTTGCGCGTGGCGCGCGCGGGCGTGGTGACCGGTGTCATGCTGGCCGTCGCGCGTATTGCCGGGGAGACCGCGCCCCTGTTGTTCACGGCGCTCAGCAACCAGTTCTGGACCTCCAGCCTGAGCGAGCCCATGGCCAGCTTGCCGGTGACCATCTTCAAGTTTGCCATGAGCCCGTATGAGAACTGGCATAAACTCGCCTGGGCTGGCGTTTTCCTGATCACGCTGGCGGTGCTCGGCCTGAACATTGTTGCCCGCATCGTGACCCGTGCCCGCTAGAAGCCGGCTCGCCCTCTGCCCTGCACCAACCCGCACTACAAGAACCGCCCAACCATGAATGTCGCAACCGCCACCCGCGAAAGATCGAAGATTTCGGTCAAGGACCTGAACTTCTACTACGGAAACTTCCATGCACTGAAGGGCATCAACCTGGAGATCCCGGAGAAGAAAGTCACGGCTTTCATCGGGCCCTCGGGTTGCGGCAAATCCACTCTGTTGCGCATTTTCAACCGCATGTTCGAGCTGTATCCGGAACAACGCGCGGAAGGCCGTATCCTGCTCGACGACGAAGATCTGCTGACCAGCAAGAAGGACGTGGCCTTGCTGCGCGCAAAAGTTGGCATGGTGTTTCAGAAGCCGACTCCGTTTCCCATGTCGATCTTTGACAACATCGCCTTTGGCGTGCGCCTGTTCGAGGCGCTGAGTCCCTCGGACATGGAGGAGCGCGTCGAGTGGGCCTTGCGCAAGGCGGCCCTGTGGGACGAGGTCAAGGACAAGCTGAACCAGAGCGGCGCCAGCCTGTCGGGCGGCCAGCAGCAGCGCCTGTGCATCGCGCGCGGCATCGCGATCAAACCCGAAGTGCTGCTGCTCGACGAGCCCTGCTCGGCGCTCGATCCGATATCGACGGCGAAGATCGAGGAACTGATT
>JANNDB010000811.1:0-6344 GCA_031387285.1 Betaproteobacteria bacterium
GTGGCGTATTGTGAAGGTGAAGAGGAGCGCGTCCTGCGAGCCTGTCAGATCGTCGTCGACGAGGGGTTGGCGCGGCCGACGCTCATCGGGCGGCCTGAGGTGATGGCCCGTCGCATCGAGAAGTTCGGGTTGCGGTTGCGCGAGGGGCTGGACTACGACGTCGTCAACGTCGAGCACGACGACCGGTACCGCGACTTCTGGCAAACCTATCACCGCATGACGGAGCGCCAGGGTACAACGGCCCAGATGGCGAAGATCGAGATGCGGCGCAGACTGACGCTGATCGGGGCCATGCTGCTGCACAAAGGCGATGTCGACGGCATGATTTGCGGCACCTGGGGCACCACCGCCATGCACCTGACCTATATTGATCAGGTGATCGGCAAGCGGACCGGTGGCAGTCCGAGCACGCCACAAGACGTCCCGGTATATGCGTGCATGAACGGATTGTTGTTGCCGGAGCGCCAGGTTTTCCTGGTCGATACCCACGTGAACGCCGACCCGACCGCGGAGGAATTGACTGAAATCACCGTGATGGCCGCCGAAGAGATGATGCGGTTTGGCATACAACCCAAGGCAGCGCTTCTTTCGCACTCCAATTTCGGCAGCAGCAACTTGCCAAGTGCGCTGAAAATGCGCCGGGCTCTCGAACTGTTGCGCATAGAGGCGCCATGGCTGGAGGTGGATGGAGAGATGCATGGTGACGTCGCACTGGATGGCGCCATGCGCGCAGTCGTGATGCCCAACAGTACCTTGAAGGGCAATGCCAACTTGCTGGTGCTGCCCAACCTGGATGCCGCCAATATCGCCTATAACCTGCTGAAAACCGCCGCTGGCGGAAATATCGCGATCGGCCCGGTATTGCTGGGGGCGGCCAAACCGGTGCACATCCTGACAGCCAGCACAACGGTTCGGCGAATCGTCAATATGACGGCGCTCACAGTAGCCGACGCGAACGCGACGAGATGACCCGCGGAGTGTGAGCGCAAGCCAACATTTGTTGGCCGAGTCAACCGTTGCCCATTTTTTGTGCAGGCGCTTGCTTTTTCGGGCGGCTTCTGCGACACTCTAGTCTTGGATTTTGCGGGTTAACCCGAGGATTTGGAGAGTTTCTGCATGGGGCGCTTGGTTTTCAGTAAGTTGGTGCTAACTGGCTTATTGTTGCTGGCGACTTTCGTTGGTGGTCCAGGTTTTGCCCGGCAGCCGACTGCGGCAGAAGGTTTCCCGGTTGTCTCGGTGGCGCAATTGCCACCCCAGGGAGCCCGAACTTACGCGCTGGTCGCCAGCGGCGGGCCATTTCCGCATGAAAAGGACGGGGTGGTATTTGGCAACCGGGAACGGTTGCTGCCAGCCCGTAATCGTGGTTTTTACCGTGAGTACACGGTGGATACCCCTGGTATCAGCCATCGAGGTAAGCGGCGGATTGTCTGTGGTGGAGCGCCACGGACGCCAGAGGTCTGTTATTACACGGCCGATCACTATGCGAGCTTTCGCAAGATCGTGCCCTGAGACAGTTTTGAATTTTTTTTTGGAAAGTGAAACGGGGATGGATATGCCACTTCGTCAAGAAGCCGAAGCACCTTTGCGGGGTGTAAGGACCAACATAGTTCAGTCAATCCGGGCATTCCGCGTTCAGGATCTGCAGGAGGCAGCCCAGCATCTGGGGCAGCACTTCCTGTATGCGAACCTGGCCAATGCGCAGTCCAAACAGGACGTGCTTGACATGATCGGGCAGCAATTTACCTTGCCGGCCCATGTCGGCAAGAATTTTGATGCCCTGTATGACAGCATGACCGATCCTGTGCACAAGTCCGGGCCGCAGCCGGGGTTCATTGCAGTGCTGGAACACATCCCTGCAAACGCCAAGTTTGACAAGGAAGCACGCGAGCAATTGCTCGACATCTTTCGTGACGCAGCTGACTACTGGGGGGACCGGAAGATACCGTTCCGATGTTTCTATTCTTTTCTGTAGCCCGTTCTGCAAACACCAGCCAAGCAGAACGGGCGAACGAGGCTAACGGGGAATCTCCGACGCAAATGGAAGGGGTAGCGGGCATTGCGATAGCAGCTGACACCAGTGAAAAAATGCCGACAGACAAGCTGTTGGACGTGTCCCCACTGGCGTTGCGCATGAGCAGCCCGTTTAATGCGGGTTACTGGCTGGCTGCCGCCTGAACAGCGCACCGCAGGCCGCAACCTGGCTCCAACAAGGCCCGTCCGCATGACGGGCCTTTTTCATTGGTGCGCCCGGCAGGGCGCACTTACTTGGAGGTGAAAGTCCTCTACTCGCCTGGCAAGGGGAAGAGTTAGCCGAAGGCAAGGGTTTCGCGGGTGACTGCGAGTCTGAAGGAAGCCAGGTGGCAAAGCGCTGGCCTGACGAACAGGAAGCGGATATGAGGCGCCGTATCGGGGTGAGATGGCCAAATTCATCATAGCCCGAAACTTGCACGGAACGGTGCGGCGTAGATCCGACAGGCATAAGCGTGAAGGTGGGTGTGCAATACCCGGGGAGATCAGGCTGTGGTGCCCCAAAGGGCTACCGGCATCGAGAGGTGACGGGACGCCCAGCCAGAAGTCAGCAGAGGGCATAGTAGGTTGAGGCCAAGGCGCTGAGCCAACAAGAGCTGCAACCGAAGGCCCGAACAAGCAGGAACGAGAGTAGGGGCGAAGTGACTCGATGACAGTCGATGAAGCAGAAGCCCTCGAAAGAGGGGCCAGCCGCGAAAGAGCCGGACGGAATCCGGGGATGGCGCGCGCCGGTGCTGAGGCTGACACGGCGTGCGGCGCACAACCGAAATCGGAGAGAGACGGGCTCATGAGCCAGGTGGTGGAGCGCGGCAACATGCAGCGAGCCTACAGCCAGGGGATGAGAAATCGAGGTGCACCCGGCATTGACGGAATGCGCTGCGAGGACTTGTTGGACTGGTTGAAGGCGAACTGGCCGCGAGTGAAGGCGGCGCTACTGGAGGGGACGTACCTGCCGCAGGCGGTGCGCCGGGTGGACATCCCCAAGCCGTAAGGCGGGGTGCGCACACTGGGCGTGCCAACAGTGGTGGACCGGCTGATCCAGCAGGCGCTCAATCAGGCGATGCAGCCGCTGTTCGAGCCGACCTTCTCGGACGCAAGCTACGGCTTCAGACCGGGCAGGAGCGCGCAACAAGCGGTACGCAAGGCGACAGAGTACATCCGGGCTGGAAAGCGCTGGGTGGTGGACATGGACTTGGAGAAATTCTTCGACCGTGTCAACCATGACGTGCTGATGGCGCGGGTGGCGCGCCAGGTGCAGGACAAACACGTCCTGCACCTGATCCGCCGGTTTCTGGAAGCCGGGATGGTGGCTGACGGGGTGGAGACGCAACGGCAGCAGGGAACGCCGCAAGGCGGACTACTGTCACCGCTGCTGTCCAACATCTTGTTGACCGACATGGATCGGGAACTGGAGCGGCGCCAACTGTCGTTCTGCAGATACGCGGATGACTGCAACGTGTATGTGAGCAGTGAGCGGACGGGGCAACGGATCATGGCGGGGGTAAGCAGCTTCCTCGCGAAGCGGCTCAAGCTCACCATGAACGAGGCCAAGAGTGCCGTGGCAAGACCCTGGGAGCGCAAGTTCCTGGGCTACAGCGTCACGGCGCAACAGGCCAGCAAAATCCGTATCGCCAAGCAGAGCATCGAGCGGTTGAAAGGGCGCATACGCGAACTGTGTCGTCAAGGCCGGGGCAGGTCACTGCCGCGGCTGATCGAGAGGCTCAATCCGGTACTGAGGGGATGGATGAATTACTTCAGCCTGACCCGAAGCCGGCGGCCTATCGAAGAGCTTGACACATGGGTGAGGAGGCGGATGCGCTGCATCGTCTGGCGGCAGTGGAAGCGGCCAAAAACGCGGGAATCGAAGCTGCGCGCTCAGGGGCTTGAAGCCCAGCGCGCATGGAAATCCAGCGTCAATGGGCGGGGACCTTGGTGGAATGCCGGGGCCAAGCACCTGATCGCAGCCCTGCCGCCGAAATACTTCACGCAACTCGGGCTGGTCTCGCTGGTGGCCGTCCACCAGCATCTCCAGTGTTCTGATTGAACCGCCGTATGCGGAACCGCACTTACGGTGGTGTGAGAGGGCTGAGGGGGTAGCCCCTCACCCTACTCGATCCCGCGTTGTGCGAGGGCGATGTATTCGCTGACCGCTACCTCCTCGGCCCTGCGCTGCAAGTCAAACCCGGCGTCAACCTGCCGGTCTTCCAGCCATCGGCCAAGGGTGTGGCGCAGCAACTTGCGCCGTTGACTGAAAGCGACCCGAACCACGTCGCTCAGGCGTTGCACTTCCAGCATGGCAGGCGCTGCGCGCGGAACCATGCGGACTATGGCGCTGTCCACCCGCGGCGGCGGGTCGAAGCAGGACGGAGCCACGGGCAGCAGGTTGGCCATTTCATAACGCCACTGCAACATGACACTCAAACGCCCGTATTGCGCAGTGCATGGCTGCGCGATCATGCGCTCGACCACCTCTCTTTGCAGCATGAAGTGCTGGTCTTCGATGACGTCGGCAAACTCCAGCAGGTGAAAGAGTATGGGTGTCGAAATGTTGTAGGGCAGGTTGCCCACGATGCGCAGGCGCCGAAGCGGCCCGTCCAGCAAAGCCCGGAAATCAACGTTCAGCACGTCGGCTTCAATCACGGTCAGACCACTCCAACCACGAAGGCGCCGTGCCAGATCACGGTCAAGCTCAATGACGTGCAACTGCCCCGCGCGTTCGAGCAGTGGCCTTGTCAAGGCACCAAGGCCGGGCCCGATTTCCACCACATACTGCCCCGGCTGGGCCGAAATCAAACCTGCGATCGCCTCAATGACGCCGGCGTCAACAAGGAAATGCTGACCGAAGCGTTTGCGCGGCTGGTGTCGGGGCGCCACGCTTACTCATCCGCCAGGGGGTTGACGCATCTCCACGTAGGCCCGCGCCCGCAACTCCTGGGCCCAGATATTCATGGCGTCATCCTGCTTTTTCTCGCGCAGAATACCGCGGACTGCCTCGCGAATCTCGCGCTGGGTCAAAGGTACCGAGCGCCGCTCCTTCACCGTAATCAGATGTACACCAAAGCGCGACACCAGGGGCTCGCTGATCTGGCCGGGCGCAAGCGCATTCATCGTCTCCTCGAACTCCGGCACAAAATTGCCCGGGCCGGCCCAACCCAGGTCGCCACCCTGCGGTGCACTGCCATCCTGCGAATTCTCCCGGGCAAGCGCCGCAAAGTCGGCTTGGCCGGCTTCAATCTGACGCTTCATGGTCGCCAAACGCGCGCGCGCTGCGCTCTCATTCAACTGGGCTGACAGGCGCAGCAAAATATGGCTGGCAAGCGTTTGCACACGTGTGGCAGCCGGCATGCCCGGGGCACGTCTCTCAAGAACCTTGACAACGTGAAAGCCCGCGCCCGACCGAAGCATGGCCAGCTCGCCTGTCGCCAAATTGCGGACGGCTTCCACAAAAAGCGCCGGGTGGCGCTCCGCAGGGCGCAAGCCCAGGTGCCCTCCGTTGAGTGCATCGCCCGCCTCCGAGTTCTCCCGCGCGAGCTTGAGAAAATCCGCTTCGGTCCGCGCCCGCTCCAGCAGCCGTTGCGCCTTGGCCTGGGCTGCGCCGAGTTGCGCCGCAGTAGGCTCGTCGGGTAGCGCAACCAGGATATGGGCCAGGTCCAGCTCCATCGCAGTAATGTCCGGGTTCTTCTGCTGGTCGCGCAGGTACTGGTCAATCTCCAACTCGCTTACCTTGCCTTTCGCAGCCATCTCGCGCTCGCGGACCCGCATTATCAGCAGCCGATCGCGCAACTGGGAGCGAAACTGGGTACGGTCGATGCCTTCGACCGCCAAGCGTGCGTAGACTTCCGCAACACTCACCTGGTTCTGCCGGGCGATGTTTTGTTCCGCATCATCCACCGCGGCGTCTTCCAGCTTCAAGCCTGTCTCGCGTGCCAGCTGCAACTGCGCCTTTTCATTTATAAGGCGCTCCAGAACTTCAGCGGCCAGCTCGCGCGTGTCCGAGGGCCGGGGTTGCTGTGCCTGTGCCAGCTGCGTCAAGACACGCTGCACCTCAAGCCGGACCTGCTGGTTGGTGATCGGCTCCGAATTCACCAGGGCCACGATGTAGTCAGATGGCAACTGTGCGATGGTGCTACCGCCCGATATGACCGCTGGAACAGGCAGGCGCAAGGTCTGGGCCAGCACCCCCAGCGACAGAAAAAAGGGCAAGACAATCAGTAATCGAAGCAGCGAAAGGGTCTTCATTCGGTCAGTCATAGTTACTGAATCGGTTGGGCGTTGTAACCGACTCACGCAAGTACTGGTAGCGTGGAATATTCTTC
>JANNDB010000816.1:0-2961 GCA_031387285.1 Betaproteobacteria bacterium
CCGTGACCCAGCAGTTCAACACGACCACCAGCATGGGTCGGCTGACGCTCAACATTCTGCTGTCGTTTGCGCAGTTTGAACGTGAAGTCACCGGCGAGCGGATCCGCGACAAGATTGCGGCCAGCAAGGCCAAGGGGATCTGGATGGGCGGCACGCCACCGTTGGGCTATGACGTGCGCGAGCGGAAACTGGTGGTCAATGCGTCGGAGGCGGTGCTGGTCCGGGACATATTTGCCCGCTACGCCGAAACTGGATCGGCAGCGCAACTGGTGCGCGAACTGCAGGTCGAGGGTCATACAACCAAGGTCTGGGTCACACAGACCGGCAAGCGACACGACGGCAAGGTGATTGACCAACTGGCGCTGTTCACGATGTTGCGCAACCGGCTGTACCTCGGCGAGATGACGCACAAAGGCCAAGCATTCCCGGGCCAGCACGAACCGATCATCACGCCCGATCTGTGGGCGGCCGTGCACGCGTATGTGGAGCGCCGCAAGATGGGACCGCGCATCCGGCACAAGAAGGAACCGGCGCTGCTCACGGGCCTGCTGTACGCGCCGGACAACCAGCGGATGCTGCCGACCTACACGCAGAAGAAGAATGGCAAGCGGTACCGGTACTACGTGCCATACCTGGAAAAGCGCCAGTCGGCCGGCGCGACCTACGACCCGACCATTCGCAACATCGGCCCGCTGCCAGCGCTGGAGATCGAGGCGGCAGTGTTGGCACAGGTGCACAAGGCACTGCAGCAACCCGAGATGATCGTGGGCGTATGGCAGGCCGGCATGGCACTACGTGAGCGCCAGCAGATGGACGAACCGACCGTGCTGGTCGCCATGCGCCAGATGAGCACGGTGTGGGACAACCTGTTCCCCATCGAGCAGAACCGCATCATGCGGCTGCTGATCGAACGGGTCCAACTCCATGAGGACGGGATGGACATCATTTGGCGCGACGACAGTTGGCAACGGTTCTGCCGAGAACTGGCACGCAGCGAGTTCGTGGCCGAGCAACGTGCGCCGATCGACGCGGAGACAGTCGAATGAGCGACGATATCAAACCGATAAGGGAGACACCGGCAGGACGCCGCGTGGTTGTGACGGCGTCGGGGACGCCGCGTCAATTCGAAGTCGGCGGACGATCCGTCACATTCGTGCCGATGTTGATCAAACGCCGGCATCGCAGCAAATTGGTCGTCCCGCCGGTGGGCACGGATTTCGTGAAGGCCACCTCGTCATTTGATCTGCCGTTGATTAGGACCTTGGGCAAGGCCTTCTACTGGCAGCGAATGATCGACACAGGCGAGGTGGCCAATGCCAGCGAACTGGCGCGCAGTCTCAAACTCGAGGTGGGGTGGGTGTGCGAGGTGCTACGGATGACGCGGTTGGCACCGGACATCATCCGGGCGATCCTGGACGGGCGGCAACCGCGGCACCTGAATTTGCATGCGATGCGGGGGCGGCAGGAGGAGGTGCCGCTGGATTGGGATGAGCAGCGGGGGCTGTTTGGGTTTGGCGCGATCGGGACAGAAAGAGTACTAATTCCATAAAAATCAATGAGTTACGAAAACCCAATGGCATGCATTCCGGATATTGATGGCAATGCGGCCAAGAGCAGCGGAAAGCGCTCGAACTCTGGTTTTGAAAAGATAAATGTAAATATGTTTTACTATTGCATTTTCATTGTTTGTGATGTACAATGACGATGTGTTCAACAATTACACCTACTATTTCAAATGACCTCACATTCATCAAATGAAACCCTGGCCAACCTGGAAAAAGAACTGGCAATCTATTACGCGGCACTGTCCATTCTTGCCGATGAGTGCTACATGCCGGGGGCCGGCTATCGCATGCTGGGTGTGTCGGCTGACGATATGCAAGGGGGGGTCGCAAAAGCGATCGATGTGCGGTCGACACGGATCGGCAAGCTCTTGCCAGTGTGGGTGCGATACGCCTACGAGGGTGTCCTCAGTGCCGGATATGAATCAAGCGACTTCAACACGACAGATGGACCGCTTGAGCGATTGCGCGACATGTTGGTGTTATTGCGTGCGGACGATGGCTACTTCGAAGACTGTCTGAGTGGTGCGCAGTGCTTTGGGACCAATGTGCCTCTCGGAGGTCTAGAGGAATTGGTCAGTCGGGTTGAGGCTCGTGACGATCTGGACACCGGCAACTCGATGACTACGGAGGAACTCGCGGTCCTTGCCAATATGAGCGAGCGCAGCGTCCGCAATGCATTGAGCGCCGATGGCGAGGGCAGCCTGCAACTGGGTGCCGATGGACGAATCGCACACCAAGATGCATTTCGGTGGCTACAAGGTCGCCGCGGGTTTTTGGCGACTCAAAAACGCCACTTGCCAACGAACTTGAGCGAACTGCCTGACTCATTGGATCACGTCGAGATACCGCCATTCATTCGGCAGCGCTTGACGCAACTCTGGTCGCCTGTTGCTGATGCTGAACATGAGCGCCAATGGACCAACAACATGGGGCATGCAGGCTGGATTGGAGCGGCGTCCAGGGCTTGTGGACTCCCGATGGAACGCATCGAGGCCGCAATTCGTCTCCCTTTTGATATTCGCCCGGGTGACTGTGAACGTCTAGCCAAGGCTCTGCAGGTCGACCGCGTTTGGCTAACACATCAAGTGATGGCAGCCCTATTCCCCGATCAGGTCGACATGCTACTCAATCCCGAAGCGTGGAAGAGCGATGACGAAATGGGAAAGTCGGAGGAGCCAACGACGTCAGTGACCGTGACGTTGACCGACAAAATGTTGGCCCATGGCTACATCGACCTGCCGATGTCCGCCAAAGCAATGTTCCCCGACGATTGCTTTGGTAGTCGAACGGAGGGAGACGAGGGTGGGCAGGTCGAACTGGTGTACGGAACGCATCATGCACAGAGCGACATCCGCATCAAGAGCGCCAAAACAATCTCGCCTCGGCGTCGATTTAC
>JANNDB010000861.1:0-7165 GCA_031387285.1 Betaproteobacteria bacterium
ACCTTGTGCACGTAGCTGAAACCGTCGCGCAACACGACGGCGGTCTGCGGCAGCGTCAGGCCACTTCCAGAACCGATCTCGAACTCGCCGCGCGCGAACATGCCGGCCTTGGCGCCGCCGCCAGACGCCAGGTCCACATAGACCAGGCCGTTGCGGGTCTGCGGATCCACCGTCGGGCCGACCATGCGCACGCGGCCCTTGATGGGCGCCAAGTTGGGCGGTGTCACCAGCACGGTCTGTCCGGTCTTCACGGCCGCCAGGTCGGCAGAAGGCACCTCGGCGCGCCACTCCAGACGGCCCTGGCGGATCATTCGAAACAGCTCCTGGCCGGCGGGTGGTACCGCGCCCACCGTGGCGCTGCGCGCCGAGATGACGCCGCTGTCAGGCGCCACCACCCGGGTCTGGGCCAGCCGCAACTGCTGCGTCTGGGCCATGGCCTTTTGCGCGTCCAGACGCGCCTGGGCCGTGCGTTCCGCCGTCAGGTACTGGTTGATCTGTTGCGCGCTGAGTGCGCCCGAAGCCTGCAGGTCGCGCGCGCGCTGGGCATTCGCCTGGGCCTCGGCCAGCGTCGCCTCGGCTTCGGCCTGGCTGGCACGCATCTGCGCGATGTCGGCCTGCACCATGTCGGGCGCGAACACCGCCAGCACCTGGCCCTTCTGCACGGTGTCGCCCACGTTCACCAGCACCTGCGCCAGCCGCAGGCCGTTGGCTTCGGTACCCACGCTGGCCTCCTGCCAGGCGGCCAGGTTGCCGTTGGCAACGATCTTCAGCGGAAGGTTCGCGCTTTGCGCCTGCACCACGTTGACCGACAGGGCGGCGCGCGGCGCGACTTTCTTCTCGTCGGCGGCGCGTGCGTTGAAGGTGAGTGCAAGCGTGGACAGCAGGCTCGCGGCCGTCACGAGGAGGAATAGGGAAGGGGCAAGTTTTTTCATAACAAATCGTGCGGGGAAATCAATCAGGATGCGGGCTTGATGGCAATCGCGGTCGGGGGCGCACTGTCAGTCGCGCTCCAGCCGCCACCGAGCGCGCGGTACAGGCTGATCCATGCGGCGACGCGTTCGCGCTGCAGTTCGATCAGCGCGCTCTGCGCCTGCACGGCGCTGCGCCGGGCATCTTCGAGTTCAAACAGATTGGACAGGCCGCCGCGGTAACGCGCCTGCGCCGCAGTGTAGGAAGCGGCAAACCCATCGGTCGCAATTTGGGCGTCGGTGGCGCGTTCGGCGGTGCTTTGCAGGTTCACCAGGGCCTCTTCGACTTCGCGCACGGCGCCGCGCAATTTGCTGGCGTAGAGGCTGCGGGCTTCGTCGGCGCGCGCGTAGGCCGCATCGAAGTTGGCGCGCCGCACGCCGCCGTCCAGCAGGGGCAGCGCCACGCTGAGAGGCCCCAGGCTCCAGGTCACTCCGTCGGTGCTGTTGCCGCCAGAAGAAAAATGCGCTGCGCCGATGCTGCCCGCCAGCGTGACGCGTGGATAGAACTGGGCTTGCACGCTCCCGATATCCAGGCTGCTCGCGACCAGTTCGCGTTCCGCGGCGGCGAGGTCCGGCCTTTGCGCCAGCACCTGGGCTGGCAGCGCCGGCACGGTGATCTGCGCCGGCTGTGGCAGTCGCGCCTGGCCCTCGCGCAAGCGCTCGCGCAGCGCCGGCTCTTCCAGGCCGGTGAGCGCCACCAGCGCCTTCACGAGCAATTCGCATTGGGCGGTCTGCTGTACCAGCAGGCTATTGCCCTGGGCCGCGCTGGCACGTGTCAAGGCGGCGTTGGCCGGCGCCTGGAAGCCGGCGCGCGCCGCCAGGTCGGTCAGGCGCGCCGTCTCGCGGCGCGACAGCGCGTCCTGGCGCGTCTGCTCGACCTGCGCCTGACAGGCGCGCAAGGCGGTGTACTGTTGCGCCACCTCGGCGGCAATCGACACGCGCGCGTCGTGCCAGCTGGCGATGCCGCCTTGCGCGCGTGCGTCGGCCGCGTCGCGGCTCGCGCGGTTGCCACCAAACAGGTCGAGTTCCCAGCTCGACTGCAGGCCGGCCGTGATGCTGGTGCTCGCGGGCATGTTCACGACCGCACGCGAGCGCGCCACGCCGGCCGAGGCGTTCAACGTCGGGCTCAACTGGGCGTTGGCGAGGACCAGGGCCGCGCGGGATGTTTCGATGCGCGCGCGCGCCGATGCAATCGTGGCGCTGGCGCCTTGCGCCGAGGTGATCAACTGCTGCAACGCCGGGTCGTTGAACTGCTGCCACCAATTGGCCAGCGTATCGAGGCGGCCACCATGCGGCAGTGGCGCCTGCCAGTTCGAAGGAGCGAGCGCCGCCGGCGCCGCATGGGCGGCGGGGTCGTAGCTGGGCGGCGTGGCACAGCCCGCCAGCGTGGCAAGGCCGGCCAGCAGGGACAGGCGCCGTAAGGAGCGCAGGGATGCGGCTATTTGAATCATGCTTTTCTCTTGCGGGGCGGGAGCGCCGCGGCAGCGCGGCGCAGTTCTTCGGCCTTCACCATGGCCACGGCGTACATCACCAGGCGGTCGGCCCACAGGTCGAGCGCATCGGGATGCGCGTTCAGGCTGGGGGCGATGCTGTCGGTCACGTCGCGGCCCACGTGCATGTGTACACCCAGACCGGCGATGCAGACGGCGAGCCGCCCGATGTCGTCATCCGTGACGGTCAATCCCAGGTGGCGGCACAACACGGCCACCAGCGCATCGTGCATGGGACGGATGCCAGTGGAAATTTCTTCCTCCCACAGACCGGTGGGCTCGATCATTTCGCGGGCATGCAGCTTCATGCACTGGCGCGCCATGTCGCCGTGCCGCAGCGGCTCCAGGAAACTGGCGTACAGGCTGCGCAGGGACTGCTCCAGGCTCAGTTGCGGATCGGTATATCGCGCAATGTCATCTTCCGGCGAGCCCTGGGATTCGAAGAATACCGCGCGGTACAGGCCGGCCTTGTCGCCGAAGTAATAACTGATGGCGGCAACGTTGGTCTGCGCGGACTCGGCAATTTCCCGCGTCGAGGTCTTGTCAAACCCCTGCTGCGCGAACAGCGCAAGACCGGCGCGCAGCAGGCGTTCGCGCGATTGCTCGCCATCCTGGCGTGAAGGGCGGTGGTTTTCGGCGGGGGCTTTGACCGGCATAGGAGCGCCATGCTAGCAAATAAATCAAACGATTGATTAACTTGCTGCCTGTAGCCCTTTGTAAATCGTGGTCTTTGCGAGTCTGTGCCACATGCGCCAGCCCATCGCCACCGACAGCAGCGCCAGAATCGCGCCGCCGCCGAACATCAAACGCGTGGCAGCCGCAACTTCGCCCGGGTCGGGGCGTTCGTCCAGGCCGGCGGCATGCCCGGCCAGGCCGGCGAGCGCCGCGCTGATCGCGCCGCCCAGGCCGGCGAGCGTCGGGATGGCGCCGCTGGTGGCGTCCTCCTGGCCCGGCTGCGCGTGCGCCATGATGGCCTGGCTGATGTACATGTTGCAGATGCCGAATGCCACACCCACCAGCGTCAGCCAGACCGCCAGCAGCGGCAGCGGCGCGGCCGGCAGGCAGACCGCCGTTCCGGCCAGGCCCACGGTCAGCAGCGCCGGCCCGAGCACGAAGCTGCGCCTATGCCAGCGCAGCGGCAGCAGCGGCGCGAGCATCGCTGCAACCGACCAGGCCATGGCGTGTGTGGCGCCGTAGTAGCCCGCCATCGTGGGGCTCAGTCCACGGTGCACCTGCAATATATAGGGAACAAACACGTAGACCGGCGCCTGCGCCAGCGGCATCAGCATCTCCACCCACAGGCCCAGCGACACGGGATGGTTCAGTCCCGGAAACGCGGTGGGGAACAGATGCGGCGCGCGCCGGCGATCGGCCAGCAGCACCGCCACGATCAGGCCGAGTCCGCCGGCCACGCAGGCCAGTCCGAGCGTGATCGTGGCCATGCGGTTGGAGGCCGTGATCGCCATCACGGCCGCCGCCAGCACGCCCAACCGCAGCCAGGGCGCGCTCGGCACGGGCTCGCCGCTGGCAACGGCCGAGCGCAGCACGCGCCAGCCCAGCGCGATCACGGGGATGGGCATCAGCGCCGACGCGATGAAGGCGGCGCGCCAGGAGAAAGCCTCCGTCAGCCAGCCACCCAATGCGGGACCGAGAAAGATCGACACGCCCCAGGTGGCGGCCTGCACCCCGAACACCTTGGGTACCAGTGCGGTGCCAAAGAGCTCGCGTACCAGTGCATAACTCAAGGCCACCATCAGCCCCTCGCCCAGGCCCTGCAGCGCGCGCGCCGCCAGCACCACGGTCATCGACGGCGCCGCCGCGCCGAGTGCGCTGCCGACGACGACGATAAGGCAGGCCAGCAGCATGGCGCCGCGTGCCCCCCAGCGCGCCTTGGCCTGCGACATGGCCACGCCGCCCAGGATCATGGTCACCAGGTAGACGCTGGTGGCCCAGCTGATGAAAGCCGCGGCGCCCAGTTCGGCCACGACGCTGGGCATCATGGTGCTGGCCATGTACCAGATCATGGCGTGCAGTGCCACGCCCAGGTTCACCAATACGAGGGGCGCGACGTGCTCGCGCCGCAGGGTGGCCGCTGACGTCACTCGACCGTGATGTTCAGCGAACGCACAAAAGGCACCCACTGGGCCCGCTGGGCCCGGCCATAGGCGTCGGCCTGCTCGGTGGTCGAAGGCCCGAGCGTTTCCGACGCGCCCTGGGCCAGGCGCTCCTGGATCGCCGGCACCGCGAGGGCCTTGTTCAAGGCGGCGTTGAGTTTGTCGACCACGTCCTGTGGTGTCCTGGCCGGGGCGAACAGGTTGTTCCAGGTGGTCGCCTCGTAGTTGGCCAGGCCCTGCTCGGCAAAGGTCGGCACCGCCGGATTCACGGCGCTGCGTCTCTGCCCGGACACCGCGAGCAGGCGCGCCCGGCCTTGCTGGGCCATCGGGCCGGACGACACAAAACCGTCGAACAAGAGGTTCACGTGGCCGCCGGTGAGGTCGATCAGGGCCGGGCCGTTGCCCTTGTAGGGAACATGCAGCAGTGAAATGTCGGCCGCCTTGGCACAGGCTTCACCCACGATGTGGCTGATGGAGCCGGTGCCGCCCGACCCGTAGGTGACCTTTCCGGGATTGGCCTTGGCAACGGCAATCAGCTCCTTCAGGCTGGGCGGAGTGGCGGTGCTGGCCACCAGTACCAGCGGCGTACGCGCCACCAGCCCGATGGAGCGCAGGTCGCGTTCCACGTCGAAGGGCAGGGTCTTGTACAGGCCGACGTTCATGACCATCTGCGAGCTGGTGCCCAGCCCGATGGTGTAACCGTCCGGCGCGGCCTTGGCCACGGCGTCGGTCCCGATCGATCCGCCACCACCGGTGCGGTTCTCCACCACGATGCTCTGGCCGAGCGACTCGCTCATGTAACGCGCCAGGTCGCGGGCGATGATGTCGTTGCCGCTGCCGGTGCCGAATGCCACCACGAGACGGATCGGCTTGTTCGGATAGGCCGATTGCGCGTGCAGCGCCGGGACAGCGGTGGCGAGGCCGGTGCCGGCCATGGCGACCAGCAGGCTGCGGCGCGGCAGTTGGTTGTGGGTTCGCATGGTGGTTGTCTCCTGTCTCATATATCTAGAGGTGGAAGCCTGGCCTACGGCAGGCCGGCCAGCAGCGCGACCGGCACGCGCAGCGGCATGGACAGCAGGATCTGCCCCATGCCCTTGCCCAGCGGGTCGTTGCGCAGCGAGGCCATGCCACCGCCGTCCAGCGCCTGGGTGCAGACGAAATTGAAGGCGTTGATGCCGGGCAGATCAAAACGCGTGACGCGCCCCTTGACCAGATGTTGCAGCCAGCCGGCGACGGCGGCTTCGGTGAGCTGGGCGCGCAACACCGGTAGCAACTCCGGGGTGCGCGCGATCACGCCGATATTCGAGATGTCGCCCTTGTCGCCGCTGCGCGCCCAGGCGATGCGCACCAGCGGCACCTCAATACAGTCCTGATTGAAGTCATCAATGAGGGCACCGACGATGGCCTGCGGCGCGCCGGCAGGAGCGGTTCCAAGCGCCAATTGCCCTGCCGGTTGCCAAACCGCGATGGCCTCTTCACCCAAACTGACCGAGGGCTGCAACCGGTCCTTGGACAGCAAGAACGCAAACTGCCGGATCGACGGCGCCGCCGAAGAGCGCCCGCCGCCCGAGCCCGTGGTACCGGGTGACCAGGAGGTTCCGGCCGGCGCCACTTCGCGACCCATCAGGTCCAGCGCTTCCTTGCGAGGGTGCATCGCCGCCACGCGCAGGATGGCTTCGCGTGTGTGGCCGGCGCGTGCGTGCGGGCCATAACAGGACTCGGCGCCGAGCACTTCTATGTGGGTGCGGGTATACGGTGGCAGCCCGGCCTTCTGTAGCAGGGCCGACGTGCGTTGCAGGATCGCCTCGCCGGTGCGGCGTGCCTTGGCGACGGCGTCGATACCCACGATGGTCAGTTGCGCGGAAATCTTGAACCCGTCCATGTAGGTTGCGCACACCTTGTAGCTGCCGGTCGGCGCGCGGCCGATGGCGCCCTCCACGCGCACGCGGTGTTCCCCCACCTGCTGCAGCCGCACCTGGGTGAAGTCACACACCACGTCGGGCAGGATATAGGCGGCCGGGTCGCCGATCTCGTAGAGCATCTGCTCGGCGATCACTGCGGGGGTCACCTTGCCGCCGGTGCCGGCGGGTTTGGTGCAGACAAACGTGCCGTCTGCGTGGCACTCGACGATCGGGTAAGCGATGTTGGCCCAGTCCGGTACGCTGTCCCAGTCCGTATGCAGGCCACCGGTGGCCTGCGCGCCACACTCGATGATGTGGCCGGCCAGGCTGCCGGCGGCAAGCTGGTCCAGCGCCCCGCTGTCCCAGCCGAATTCGTGCATCAGCACGCCCAGCGTCACGGCCGAGTCGACGCAGCGCCCGGTGATCACGACCTGGGCTCCCGCGTCCAGTGCGGCCTTGATCGGCAGCGCGCCGAGGTAGGCGTTGGCCGTCAGCACCTGTTTGGGCAAAGCCGCGCCGCTTTGCATTTCCCGCACCGGTGGCTGGGCTTCACGCAGTTCCGCCAGTTGCGGCATGACGTCGTCGCCAGTCACCACCGCGATACGCAAGGGCACACCCAGTTCGGCCGCCAGCGCCGCCAGCGCCGCCGCGCAGCCCTGCGGATTGACGCCGCCGGCGTTGCTGACGACCCG
>JANNDB010000879.1:0-1636 GCA_031387285.1 Betaproteobacteria bacterium
GCGGGCGCCAGCACCACGCTGTTGCCACCGATGCGCACGTTGTGCGCCGGATTGCGGGCGTGTTGCGTGAACTGGCTCGGCGCCGTCTTGAGGATTTCGCGCACCTGGCCGGGTTCGAAGCGCACACGCATGCCGTCAACCTTGGCGCCAGCCTTGCGTAACAGCGCCAGACATTCATCGTCATCGCGGATGTCCAGGCCTTTCTCGGCCAGGATGCGCTCGGCAGCGGCTTCGATCTTTTGCAGGCCCTCCTCGCCGAGCACGTCGTAGGTCGGGATGGCGCGTTCGATGAAGGCCGGGCCGGTGATGCGCGCCTTCGGGTCGCGCCGCTCACGCCCGCCGGCGCGCCGGTTCCTGCGCGGTTCGGCGGCAGCGGCGGGTGCGGTGGTGGTATCGGTCATGGGGTGGGTGCGGTGGTGGTATCGGTCATGGGGTGGGTGCTTTCGTCAGATATCAGGTCAGCTGCGCATGCGCAGGCCAGTGGGGTCGTACAAGGGGCCAGGCTGCACCTGTGCCGGGTAACGTGCGCCATTGATCTCCACGTCGACGCGTGTGGCCGGCACGGCCGATGCCGATGATCACCACGTTTGCATGTGTACGCATGAATGCGCTTTCTCTGAAAAGGTCGGGGTCGAAGCGCTTGGGCATCAAATGATGCTATGACCGATAGCCACCGATGTCACCGGCCCTCTCGCACGTGGCCCAGTAAGCTTATGCTTTTAGCGGGTCCCTGTGAACCGGTGCCGGTCTCATGCTTGCCATAAAATTGGCTCATGGCAACCGACAAGCCGCTGCAGTCGCTCAACAACCTCGTGGTATTCGAAACGGCGGCGCGGCGCGGAAGCTTCACCCGGGCCGCAGAGGAGTTGCAGATAAGCCAGCCGGCAGTGAGCCACGCGATGCGCGCGCTCGAGCAGGAACTCGGTGTAAGCCTGTTCGAGCGACGCCACAAGGGTGTTGTCACCACTGCGGCCGGACAGCATCTGCTGGAGCAGTCCAGCCTGGGCCTGACCCTGATCGACCAGGCCCTGCGCGAGGTGCGCAACATGACCACGGCGCACCAGGTGACGCTGGCTGTGTCCACCGCCACCGCCACCTGGTGGCTGTTGCCGCGTATTGCACGCTTCAAGCAGAAGCACCCGGATGTGGAACTGCGCTGCGTAACCACCGACACCGACCTGGACCTGGGGCGCGAGCGCATCGATCTGGCGATCACACTGGGCACCGGTGAATTCGCGCAGCACCAGCGCTGGCATTTTGTGGACGAGGAGATTTTTCCGGTGTGCAGCCCTGCCTACCTGAAGCGGGTGCAGCCGCTGGCCGATGTGCAGGCGCTGACCCGCACAACGCTGCTGCACCTGGAGGAGCGTTATCGCCCGCGGCTGGACTGGACCGGCTGGCTGGCACGCTTTGGCGTGGCGATGGACCGCAGGACGCGGCTGTTTCGCTTCAACGACTATTCGGTAGTGCTGCAGGCTGCCATTGAAGGGCAGGGCGTGGCAATGGGTTGGCGCCACCTGGTGCAGCCCTTGATCGCGCAGGGCCAGCTGGTGCGCCCGCTGGCGCAAAGCGTGACCACCGAGCAGCCGATCTACATCGTGGCGTCGCGTCGCGGCAAGCTGCGGGCGGAAGCGGT
>JANNDB010000881.1:0-2177 GCA_031387285.1 Betaproteobacteria bacterium
CTCAAGCCCAGCGGCAAGTACCTGGCGGTGGATTTGCACCAGGCCGGCGGGATTCCGCAGGTCATGAAGACCCTGCTGGCAGCCGGCCTGTTGCACGGCGACTGCATGACCATCACCGGCCAGACGATTGCCGAGGTGCTCAAGGACATTCCGGCCGTGCCGCGCGCCGACCAGGACGTCATCCGCGCTATCGACAAGCCGATCTACGCGCAGGGCCACCTCGCGATCCTCAAAGGCAACCTGTCCCCCGAGGGCTGTGTGGCCAAGATCACCGGCCTGAAGACCCCGGTGATGACCGGGCCGGCCCGGGTATTCGATGACGAGCAGTCGGCGCTGGCTGCCATCCTGGCCAGAAAGATCGTCGCGGGCGACGTGATGGTGCTGCGTTATCTCGGGCCCAAGGGCGGGCCGGGCATGCCGGAGATGCTGGCACCTACCGGCGCCTTGGTGGGCCAGGGCCTGGGCGAATCAGTCGGACTGATCACCGACGGGCGCTTTTCCGGGGGGACCTGGGGCATGGTGGTCGGCCACGTGGCACCCGAGGCTGCCGCCGGGGGCACCATCGCCTTCATCCACGAGGGCGATTCCATCACGATCGACTCGCGCAAGATGTTGCTGCAGCTCAACGTCAGCGACGAGGAGATCGCACGCCGGCGTGCCGCCTGGACCGCGCCCGCGCCGCGTTACCGGCGCGGGGTACAGGCCAAGTTTGCCTTCAATGCGTCGTCGGCCAGCAAAGGCGCGGTGCTCGACAACTTCTGATCAGCGGCGCTTCTTGTAGTTCGTGCCGATCGCATCCTTGGTGCGGTCCAGGCGTTCCTGGCGGCGCTGGTCTTCGCGCTCCATCGCCTTGCGCTTGGTGTAGCCGCTGGAATCAGCCCAGCTCCACCAGGCGATTGCCGCAGGCAGCGGCGACAACACCCACAACCAGCTCCAGTTGGCAACCGGCCCGAACTCCAGGTATTTCATCAGCATCAGGATGATGCCCAGCCCCAATAGATACATGCCCATCTCCCTTAGCGAAGTGAAACACTTGGCGACAATTGCGGTCAACGCCCGTCACTACAATCGCGTTGAATGACTGTAACCGAAGCTGAGGAAGCAAGATGAAACTCGTCACATTGGTCAAGCTGATTGCGTTCAGTGGCGCAATGGCCAGCATGCCGGCATTCGCCGACCAGGCACTGGCCACGGCCAAGAACTGCATGTCCTGCCACACCGTCGAGCGCAAGCTGGTCGGCCCGTCCTACAAGGAAGTTGCAGCCAAGTACGTAGCCCAGAAAGACGCAGCCGACAAACTCGCCGTAAAGATCATGAAGGGCGGTTCCGGCGTCTACGGGGCCGTGGCCATGCCCGCCAACACCCAGGTGAACGATGCCGAAGCCCACAAGCTCGCGGCCTGGATCCTCAGTCTCAAATAGGTAGACACCCAGCAAGGCCGGCGCATATGCCCGGCGTAAAAAAGGCCCGCATTGCGGGCCTTTCTGGTTGCCGGCCTCCTACCAGGCCTGGCCGAGTTGCTCCAGGATGGCCGGGTTCTCCAGGGTGGAGGTGTCCTGCGTCACCGCTTCGCCTTTGGCAATCGAGCGCAACAGGCGCCGCATGATCTTGCCCGAGCGCGTCTTTGGCAGGTTTTCGGCAAACCGGATGTCCTTGGGTTTCGCAATCGGCCCGATCTCCTTGGCGACCCAGTCGCGCAGTTCCTTGGCCATTGCCCGGGCGGCATCCCCTTCAGGGCGCGCTCCCTTGAGAACCACAAATGCTCACACTGCCTCACCGGTCAGGTCGTCCGGGCGGCCCACCACGGCGGCCTCGGCCACCAGCGCGGTATGCGAAACCAGCGCCGACTCGATCTCCATCGTGCCCAGGCGGTGGCCCGACACGTTGAGCACGTCGTCGATGCGCCCCGTGATCCGGAAATAGCCGCGGTCGGCGCTGCGCACCGCACCGTCACCAGCCAGGTACAGCTTGCCTCCCATCTCGGCCGGGAAATAGGACTTCTTGAAGCGCTCCGGGTCGTTCCAGATGGTGCGGATCATGGAAGGCCAGGGGCGCTTCACCACCAGGAGGCCGCCGGTGCCGTTCGGGATGTCATGCCCCACCTCGTCCACGATGGCGGCCATGATGCCCGGCAACGGCAGCGTACAACTTCCCGGCACCAGCGGCGTGGCGCCCGG
>JANNDB010000905.1:0-2573 GCA_031387285.1 Betaproteobacteria bacterium
TTCGTGGAAGACAGCATAGGGCACTACTTCGAGCGCCTGCGCAAGGAAGACCCGGTGCACTACCACAGCAACCAGTTCTACGGCCCGTACTGGTCGGTCACCAGGTACCAGGACATCATGAAGGTGGACACCAACCACGCCACCTATTCGTCGGACTGGTCACACGGCGGCATTGGCATATTCGACGCGCCGATGGACAACCGCTTCCAGATGTTCATTGCGATGGACCCGCCCAAACACGACGAGCAGCGCAAGGCGGTGAGCCCCATCGTGGCGCCGGGCAACCTGGCGTCCATGGAGAGCACCATCCGCGCGCGCACCTGCAAGGTGCTGGATGGCCTGCCGCGCAACGAGACTTTCAACTGGGTCGACCGGGTGTCGATCGAGCTGACCACGCAGATGCTGGCCACCTTGTTCGACTTCCCGTTTGAAGACCGCAGGCTGCTGACCTGGTGGTCGGATGTGTCCACCGCGCAAGCCGGCGAGAAACACCTGATCAAGTCCGAAGAAGAACGCTGGACCGAACTGGGCAAGTGCCTGGCCTATTTCACACGGCTCTGGAACGAACGCGTCAATGCACCCCCGAAAGCCGACCTGATCTCCATGCTGGCGCATTCACCAGCCACGCGCGACATGTCGCCGCGCGAGTTTCTGGGCAACCTGATGCTGTTGATCGTGGGCGGCAACGACACCACGCGCAATTCCATGACCGGCGGGCTGTACGCCCTGCACCAAAACCCCGATCAGTTTGCCAAGCTGCGCGCCAACCAGGCACTGGTCGAGAGCATGGTGCCGGAAATCATCCGCTGGCAGACACCGCTGGCGCATATGCGCCGTACCGCCCTGGCCGATACCGAGCTCGGTGGCAAAAAGATCAAGAAGGGCGACAAGGTCGTGATGTGGTATCTCTCGGGCAACCGCGACGAAGAGGCGATTGCCAAACCGAACCAGTTCATCATCGACCGCGCCCGGCCACGCCAGCACCTGTCGTTTGGTTTCGGTATCCACCGCTGCGTCGGTAACCGGCTCGCCGAGATGCAGATCAGGATCCTGTGGGAGGAGATTTTGAAACGCTTCCCGGTGATCGAGGTGACTGGCCCGCCGGTGCGGGTGTTCTCCAATTTTGTGCGTGGATTCTCGGAGCTGCCGGTGCGTATTCCGGGCTGAGCGCCACAGCCCAAAGGGCGAAGGCCTCCTGTTGCCGCCGGGTCAAACCATCCGCGCCAGCGCGCGCATCGCACCGGCAACTTCTTCCTCGCTGTTGTAGAAGTGCGGGGCCACGCGGATCAACGGGCCACGCGCCGACACGACAAAGCCCGCTTCCGCCATCCTGCGTTCGAGTCCGGCCGAGTCGGTCACACGGATGGCCGTGTTGGAACCCTTGCGCCGCGGATCGCGCGGACTTGCAATCGGCAGGCCCAGGCTCAGTGCGGTATCGATCGCAACCCTGGACAGGTTCTCGATGTGCGCCTCGATCCGATCGATACCTACGCGGTTCAGCAACTCCATGCCGGCGCCCGCGGCGGCAGCATTGATGTAGGGCGGTGTTCCGGTATCAAAACGGCGCGCCCCGTCGGCATAGTCCAGCAGGCGGATGTCGAATGCGAACGGGTTGACGCGCCCGAACCAGCCAGTATTGGCCGGCCGCAATTGCTGCGCGATGTCGCGCCGCATGTACATGAAGGCAATCCCAGGACAACCGAGCAGGTACTTCTGTCCGCCACAGACCAGAATATCGACGCCGTCGCGCACCACGTCGATCGCCATGGCGCCCATGGACTGGTAGGCATCGACAAAAAAAAGTGCGTCCTGCGCGTGCGCCAGCGCAGCAATGGCGGCGATGTCCTGTTTGAAGCCGTTGGAATACGAAACCTGCGAAACCGACACCAGCCGCGTATCCGCATCGATGGCCTGCGCGTACTGCTCCAGCCTGATTTCGCCGCCCGCGTCGGGCGCAACGAAATTCACCATCGCGCCACGCTTCTGCTGCGCCAGCCACACATGGCCCAGCGAAGGGAAATCGATCTCGCCGAGTACGATGCCGTTCTTCCCCGGAACAAACGACAGGCAGTTGCCGACAGAAGAGGCCAGATCGGACACACAGGACATGACCGCGATGTCCTGCGCGTCGGCATGAATGAGGCGCGCAAACGCCGCGCGCGCCGCATCAAGCACCATAGCCCATCCGCCCCAGTCCATGCCACGGTCGCGCCAGGAATCCAGGTAACGCGCGATGGCGTCCGAGACTGGCGTACTCAAAGCACTCTGCGAGCAACTGGAGAGCTGCGCCTTGCTGCCCAGCAGCGGGAACAGCGCGCGTTCGGCTTCAAAAGGATGGGTCATGGGGTCTTCCTGATGGCGCCTAGCCGTTCAGGTGGCAGGCGGAAAAATGGTCAGCGGATACCGATTTCAATACCGGGGCGATCGTCGCGCAGACGGGCATGGCGCTGGGGCATCGCGGGTGGAAATGGCAACCGCCTGGTGGCCGCAGCGGGGACGGAATCTCACCCTTGACCCATCCTTTTGAAGCCGAACGCGCGCTGTTCCCGCTGCTGGGCAGCAAGGCGCAGCTC
>JANNDB010000927.1:0-5979 GCA_031387285.1 Betaproteobacteria bacterium
ACGACCTTCACGCGCTCGCATTTTCGGACGCAAGGGGGGACCACGTTCCAAGGCAGGTGGATGACTACGTCAAGGCGGCGGCGCCACTGTTCAAGCTCTCAACCAAGGTGGTGTTGGTTGACCCCTTTTTTGGACTCTGGCGCAAAACAAAACGTGGCGACCTGATCCCGGACCGCGCTCGGAGACAAGTGTTGGCGGCATTGCTAGGGTACGCGGCAAAGTGCGGGAGAGTAGCCTGCTTTAAGGTGATGCTGTCTGAAGTTGCATTGCCTGATGACGCTGACGGTGCTATGTTTGAGGAAGACTTTTTGAGAATTGCTGTTGGTGCTGGCGCAAGCCACTTTGACCTATCGTATGAGGTTCTCGAAGACCGCAATGAAGGCGATCAGCACGCACGGTATTTGCTGGGCAATCACCATGGACTGCAGTTTGACCATGGTTTTGCAATCGACTCCCGGGGAGTAGGTGGAACCAAGAACCATGTGCATTGGATGAGTCAGTCGGAACTCACGCCCTTGCTTTCCCGCTTCATGGTCGAGGATGCTTGACTTTTTGCCCTATTGCGTGTTGTCAGCTTGGGTGACTCGCACAAAATGCGGCTAAGCACAAGTGGCTGCTGCCAGTCGAAGGATGGGGCTCCAGATCAGGTTCTATCCCCATCGTCAGGAGCATCTCAGTGAGGACTCTTGTGGCAACAGCGTACTGTGCCGTGAGCCCTTTAAGGGCTGTCTCATGGCTTAGCATAGTCCGATGAAGTGCGCGCGCTGCCAATTCGACGTCTCTGCGGACTTCGCTTTTTGCCCGCGTTGCGGCAACAAGCTGGCTGCGGCGGCACCGGTTGCCGCTCCGGTTACGGAAGCTGACCGGCGCATCGCCACCGTGCTGTTTGCCGACCTGACGGGATTTACCGCGATTTCCGAGCGCCTCGATCCGGAAGATGTGCGCGCGTTGCAGACAGATCTGTTCGGTGGCCTGCGCGCGGTGATCGAGCGCTATGACGCCTTCGTCGAAAAATTCGTCGGTGATGCGGTGATGGCGGTTTTTGGCGCGCCCGTGGCGCATGAAGACGATCCGCAACGCGCCTTGCATGCGGCGCTGGACATGCATGCCTGCGCGGCCGAACTCAGCGAGCGCTGGCGCCAGCGCATTGGCCACGCGCTCACCCTGCATATTGGCGTCAATACGGGCCGGGTGGTGGCCGGCACACTTGGCTCGACGGCCGATGCGGCGTACGCGGTGACTGGCGATACCGTCAACACCGCTGCGCGGCTGCAATCAGCAGCAACAGCAGCGCAGACCCTGGTAAGCGGCGCGACGATGCTGCTGACGCAGGATGTCTTCCGGTTCGAGCCCGGCGGCACACTGGCGCTGAAGGGCAAGAACGAACCCTTTCCCGTCTACCGGTTGCAAGGGGTCAACGAGCAGGCCAACGCGATGCGCGGCCTCGCTGCCCATGGCCTGACGTCCCCGCTGGTGGGGCGGGAGACCGAGTTGGCCCGGCTGCTGGAGGCAGCCTCTGGTGTACGCGACGGGCGCGCGCAGGTGCTGAGCCTGCTTGCCGAGACGGGCGTGGGCAAGACGCGGCTGGTGGACGCGCTGCTGGAGCGCATGGCCGCCAGCGCGGAGTTCACCCAGGCGCCGGTGCGCCGCGTCGTGTGCTCGCCGCTGGGTCAACGGCCCTACGGCGCTACCGCCGGCCTGTTCCGTGAAGCCTATGGCATTGCAGCCACCGATGCGCTGGAAGAAGCCCGGCGCAAGGTTGAAGAAGGCATGCGCGCCATCGGCGCCGAAGCGGTGGAGATCGCCCTGGTGGTGCCGGTCATCGGTTACATCCTCGGCTTGCAGGCCGCCGGGCACCTGAGCGAGATCGAGCCCGAACGGCTCAAGCGCCAGATTTTCATGACGCTGCGCACGGTGCTCGAGCGCCGCCTCGCGTACGGGCCGCTGGTGCTTGTGGTGGAGAACCTGCAGTGGGCGGACGCTGCCTCGGTGGAGGGCTTGTGCACGCTCGCCAACTGGTTGTGTGAACGTCCGCTGGTGTTGTTGCTGAGCGGCAGGCCGCCGTTTGATCCAGCCACCCTGGACTTCGGTCGGGCCGCGCATACCGTGGTGCGGCTGACGCCTTTGCCCGACGCGGTGATCGAAGCCCAGCTGGCTGCCTTCTTCGGCTCTGGCGGCGCCTACCCGCTGGAGCGTGAACTGCACGAGCGCATCGTGCGCCAGGCTGGCGGCAACCCCCTGTATCTGGAAGAGGTGGTGCGCGCCCTGATATCGAATGGTGTCCTGACGCGCGATGGCGGCCGGTGGAGCTGCAAGGCTGGCAGCGGTACGGTGGAGGTGCCTTCCTCCATCGAAGGTTTGCTGCTCTCGCGGGTGGACCGGCTGCCCGCGCGCGCGCGGCGCACCTTGCAATGCGCTGCCGTGCTGGGCACCGAATTCGAGTCCGGGTTGTTGCCGGCGGTGGATGAAGAGGCCGGCGATCCGGTCAACCTGAAGTTGTTGTGCGACGCCGAATTGCTGGTTCCGGTCGGTACGGCAGACGCCGGCGCGCCAGTGCATCCGGCGAAACGGTACCGGTTTGCCAGCACCATGGCACACGGCGTGGCCTACGAAAACCTGTTGCTGCGCCGGCGCAGCGAACTGCACCAGCGCGCCGGCATCTTCCTGGAGAAGCTGCGCGGTACCAACCCCCAACGGCTGGAGGACCTGGACGCCTTGTGCCACCACTTCTCCCAGGGTCAGGACCAGAAACGTGGCGCGCACTACCTCGCGACTGCTGGCGATTGGGCGCGTGGTATTTATGCCAACGAGGACGCGGTGCGGTACTACGACCGGGCCCTGTGCATACTGGAAGTCGACGCCGATCACGACATCCTGGCCATCAGCGGCATCCGCGAGCACATGGGTGACCTGCTCGGCCCGCTCGGTCGGCGCGAGCAGGCGCACAAGCAGTTCAACGCGGTCTTGTCCTGGGCTGGGGCCACCAGGGACTCGGTGCGCGAGGCGCGCATGCTGCGCAAGCTGGCGGGCCTGCACTGGGATGCAGGCGAGCGCGAACGCAGTTTCGCCTGTCTGCGCGAAGGCCTGGTCCTGCTCGATGGGCGGGGCGCGACCACGCCAGGCGGTATCGACGCGCAGATCGAACTGGCCCATCTGTGCCAGGAAATGGGGCGCCTCGCGTTTCGCAGCGGCGACAACCAGGGCGCCGTCGATTGGGCCGGCCGCGCATTGAAACAGGCCGAAAGCGCGGCTGTGCAACACCGGGAGGACCCCGTCATGCGCCGTGCGGCCGCAGCGGCGATTTCGCATGCGCTCAACACCCTGGGCGCCGCGCTGGCCCGGCTGGAGCGCCCGGCCGAGGCCGTCACCCACATCGAGCGCAGCGTCGCCGTGGCGCAGGAGGCGGGTCTGCTGCAGGCGGCCTGCCGCAGTTATGCCAACCTCGGCGTGCTGTATGCCACGCTGGACCCGGCACGTGCGGTAACTACCTGCCAGACCGGGCTGGACACGGCCAGGAAGATTGGCGATCTGGGCTTCCAGTCGCGCCTGTATGCGAATCTGGCAGTGGCCTATTGCGCGCTCACGCAACGCTGCGATGACGAGGGCATGCAGGCGGCGCAATCGGCGATCAACCTGGACCGCCAGCTGGGCCAGCTCGACCACCTGGCGGTGCCGCTGATCGTGCTGGGCCAGATCCACCAGTGCCACGGCAAGGCCGACAAGGCCCTGCACTATTACGAGGAGGCGCTGGGGCTGGCCGAGCAGATGGACGAACCCCAGCTCATGTTCCCGTGTTACGAGGGCATGGCGACGGTCTACCTGGACCAGGGTGACGACGCGCGCGCGGAGGAGTTTTTTCTGCGGGCCGACGCAGTGTGTACCAAGGCCGGCGTGGACCGCGACTCGCTGGTGGTGTTGCCGTTCCTGTGCTGAGCGCGAAGGTCAGCGCGGCAGGCGCTCCGCCGCCGCGAGGATCTGCGCCGCGCTGGGGAACGAACCGAGTTCGTTCGCGCTGCCCGGCGCCTCGATCTGCGTCCAGCGCACGATGCCTTGGGCGTCAATCAGGAAGTGTCCTGCAAGCTGGGTACCGTGGGTTGCAAGGATCGCGTTATCGGCCTCGAGCATCTCGAATCCCTCCCTGGCATTGAGCACGATGTTGCTTTCCATCGGCTGCAGGGGCTCCTGTAGCACGCCGCCGGGGTTGTGGCGCGCCGCCATGAACTGCGGCATGGTGCTGGTATAGGGCCACTTCGCCGACTGGGCAGCCTCGTCGGGAACCATCTCGATGTACGGCACGCCAAAGGCACGGTGCGTGATGCAATCCGGGTCGCTCAGCAGCGTGACAGGTGTCGGCCGGTGGCGGAAGTACAGTTTTGCGCGGTCAAGTGGTGTGTTGATAACTGCCAGCGTCTCGATACCGGCCGCGCGCAGGGCCGATTCCACCGCGCCCAGCTGCACCACCTGGCGGCGGCAGAACGGGCAGTGCAGGCCGCGAAAAAAGCCGATCAGGAAGGCGCGGCCCTGCATGTCTGACGACGACACCGTGCCGTCGCGGTTGGCCGAAGGCAGGTTGAATGCGGGAATACTTTCCCCGGCTTGCAGCGGGAGTCTCTGGTCTGGCATCAGTGCATCTTTCTGAGGCGGTGCTGGAAGCGCCTTATCCGATGGATGCATTGTGACAGTTGGCGACAACGCCGCCCGCTTTCGCGCCCCGCCGCGCAGGGCGCATGCTTGCATCAACGCCCGCCGTCTTGCCAGCCACGGTCGTCATCCTGACCGTGGTGGTGGCGATGGCGCCAGCCGTGCCTGCGCTCCCATTCCGCGCGGCGCCAATCCGGGCTGTAGTAGTAGTAGCCATAGGCCGGGGGCTGCGTGTACACAATCTGGGGCGGATAGTAGACCGGGGCCGGTTGCACATAAATCGGCGGCGGTTGGACGTAGACCGGTCGCGGCTGCACATAGACCGGCTGCGGCACGTATACCGGCGCCGGCTGCACGTAGACACCTGGCGAACTGATGCCGATCGACCAGGTCACATCGCTGCGCGCGTGGGCGACCGAGGCGGCGCCCAGCGCTGCAACGGCTACAGCCGCCGTCGCGACGAAGCGCTTGGTGAGGGAGGTGGTCACGGTGGCTCTCCTTGGTTTGATGAACACAGCTGCATGGTGCGCCCTGGTGCATGAACCCAAGCTGAATGAACGGCGAGATTTTCAGTTGACCCTAGAGACTTGGTAACAGGATGTCAACACGTCCGCCGCCCGAGTCGGAGCTCCCCAGTGTCAGGGTGCCCTGGTGGCTGGCAACCAGGTCGTTGACCACGGCGAGGCCGACACCGTGGCCCGGCACCTTCTCGTCGGCACGCACGTGCATTTGTAGCAGCGAGCGGGTGTCGTCGCCGAAGCCCGGACCGTCGTCATCGACCCGGATTGCCAGCCCCTGTGCGTCCCGCGTCACCAGCACCCTGACCTGTTGTGCAGCCCACTTGGCTGCGTTGTCCATCAGGTTGCCCAAAAGCTCGAAAGCGTCGCCTTCGTCGATACGCCACTCCAGGTCGCTCGCGCAGTGGACATGCATGTCTACAGCCTTGGCGGCATGCACCTTGGCCAGGGCATCCCGTATGCGCTCCAGCACCGGCAGCAGCCGCAAATAAGGGGCAAAACGCGCCGCACCGCTGGCGCCGGCGCGGCCCAGCTGGTGCTGCACGATGGCGTCCATGCGTGTCACCTGCTCGGCCACCGCGGTGTTCAGCCGCTCCGGCTCGCTCAAGGCGCCGCGCAGCACGGCCAGCGGCGTCTTCAGGCTGTGCGCCAGGAAACTCAGGGCCTCCTTGTAACGGGTCTGGCGCACCCGCTCCTGGCGGATCAGCGTATTCAGGTTGTTGGTAAGCGCGGCAATCTCGCTCGGGTAATGCTGCACCACCTCGGCCTGCTCACCGTTTTCAATGCGCTGGATCTCCTGCGTGACGCGGCGCAGCGGCGC
>JANNDB010000931.1:0-3289 GCA_031387285.1 Betaproteobacteria bacterium
TCCCGTTGCCGGTCGCCAACCGCGTTCCCTGCCAATGAGGTCGGGGGGGCGCCTCCGCGCAGGGGGAGAAGGAGAAATGGGCGGGAGGCCATTTCGGGTGGCACGGAGCTGAGGCGGCCCCCCGGCCTCATTGGCCCGCGAGGACTTCGCCAGCAACGCCGCCGACACAAGGGACAAGCCGCGCAACCGTGCGCCCCGCCGGCCTGATCCCGCAAGAGCGCGAGCGCGCCCGAATCCATCTGACCCCAGCGCCAGGACCCGCCGTCCCTTGAGCGTCGCCAGATCGAATGGGCGCTGGCGCTGGGCGCACCTCCTGTTCGGTCTGCAGGCCGCGACACCCTGACCGTATCATGGCAGAGGGCTTTTTGAGGATGTGGTGGCGCAGCAAGTCTTGATCGCAGGGGGTGGCATAGGGGGGCTGGCAGCCGCCCTGGCGTTGGCTCGTTCCGGGGCCGGCGTACATCTGTTCGAGCGCGCCGCCGTGTTTGGCGAGGTCGGCGCCGGCATACAGATGGGCCCCAATGTCACACGCATCCTGGACGCATGGGGCCTGGCCATGCCGCTGCGCGCCGTCTCCGCTTTTCCGGAACGGCTCGTGGTGCGCAGTGCGCAATCCGGCGCCACGCTTGCCACCTTGCGCCTGGGAGCATTCGCGCAGGAGCGGTACGGCGCGCCCTACGCCACAGTCCACCGGGCTGACCTGCACGGGCTCTTGTTGCACGCCGTGCGCGGGCACGCTGACGTGGACGCGCATGCGGGCAGCGAGGTGCTGGCACTGGAACAGGCTGCGCAGGCCGTGCGGCTGCAGACGGCCGATGGACTCTGGCACGGCGGCGACTTGCTGGTGGGCGCGGACGGCTTGTGGAGTCGCACACGCAGCTGGCTGCTGCAGGACGGTCCGCCACGCTTCACCGGGCATCTGGCTTTTCGCGCATTGTGCCGGCAAGCGAACCTGCCGCAGGCCTTGCGCAGCCAGGAGATCGTGGTGTGGCTGGGCCCTGACCTGCATGTCGTGCAATACCCGGTGCGCGGCGGTGAATACACCAACCTGGTCGCGGTGGTGCATGCCAAATTGCCCGGCCTGGCCTCCGACGACGCGCACGCCTTGCAGAACTGGGACCATGCCACCGACGCCGCCACGCTGTACGACACGCTTTCGGGGACCACGCCTGTGGTCCAGGATCTGGTGCGGGCCATGGACAACTGGCGTTTGTGGGCACTGTGTGACCGGCCCCCGATGCGTGCGGCCCGTGAGCATGCACAGGGCCGTGTCGCGTTGCTGGGCGACGCGGCGCACCCTATGCGGCCGTATCTGGCGCAGGGCGCCGGCATGGCCATCGAGGATGCAGCAGAGCTTGCGCGGCAGCTGGCTGTGCCAGGCCTGGATGCGGTCAGCGCCGTGTCGCAATTCGCGCAGGCGCGCTGGCAACGCAACCGCCGCGTACAACAGCGCGCGGCGCGTAATGGCCGGGTATTCCATGCGCACGGCTTGACCCGGCTCGGTCGCGATATCGGCTTGCGCCTGCTCGGTGAACGGCTGCTCGATCTGCCCTGGTTGTACCGCAAGTGACTGGGGCGGGTGGACGCGCCGGTGCTGCCTCGCTAGCATGGGCCGCAACAGAACAAAGCCCAGGAGACAGACCGTCCATGAAAACATTTAGCCTGCCGGTGCTCGCGCCGGCGCTTGCATTGCTGCTGGCCAGTTGCGCCACTGGCCCTGCCGGCGGCCCCGATAACGCAAAGCTTCAACGCATCCAGAACATCGTTGTGATCTACGCCGAGAACCACAGCTTCGACAACCTGTATGGTCTGTTCCCCCGCGCCAATGGCATCAGCCGGGCCACGCCGGAACAGATGACGCAACTCGATCATGACGGCACGCCACTCAAGGAACTGCTGGTGTTCGGGCGCGGCGGCGCACCCGACCCAGCCTACCCGCGCCTGCCGAACCGGCCGTTTCGCATCGACGCACCGCCAGTGAACCGCCCGCCGACGACGATCGTGCCCAGTCCGATCCACGATTTCTTCTATCACCAGGAGCAGATCAACGGAGGCAGGAACAACATGTTCGCTGCCATGTCGCAAGTCGGCGGCTGGAGCATGGGCCACTATGACGGCAGCCAGTTCAAGCTCTGGCAGTGGGCGCGCGCATACACGCTGGCCGACAACTTCTTCCAGGGCGCGTTTGGAGGCTCCTACCTGAACCACCAGTGGCTGGTCTGCGCCTGCACGCCGAAGTTCGACAGCGCGCCCGAGACCATGCGGGTGCGGCTCGGCGCTACCGGCAAACTGCTGAAGAAGCCCGGCTCGCCTTCGGCCAATGTGGGTGCAGCGCAGATTTTCAGTGACGGCCTCGGCGGGCAGGTCACACCGGACGGCTATTCCGTCAACACCTCCCAGCCCCCTTACCAGCCCAGTGGGGTCGCACCTGCGCCGGACGGGCCACGCACCCATGCCGACGTGCGCGGGGGCAGGCTCGGGCCCGTCAACCTCGGTCAACCCGTGCCGCCACAGACCAGCAGGACGGTGGGCGACACCCTGTCGGCAAAGGGGGTGGCGTGGGCCTGGTACTCGGGCGGATGGAACGAGGCCGTGGCCGATGGCATGCAAGCGCCTGGCGTCGAGCGCCATGTGATCTATCACCGCGACCCGAAGTCACCCAACTTCCAGCCGCACCACCAGCCGTTCAACTATTTCGCCCGCTTTGCGCCAGGAACGGCAGACCGCACGCGCCACATCAAGGATGGCAGCGACTTCATGGCCGACATCGCGGCGGGGCGTCTGCCCCCGGTTTCCTTCTACAAACCCGCGGGGCGTGACACGCAGCACCCTTCCTATACGGACATCATCAGTGGCGACAACCATATCGCGGGGGTGCTGGAGCAACTGCGCGCCAGCCCGCAGTGGAAAGACATGCTGGTGATCGTCACCTACGACGAAAACGGGGGTTACTGGGACCATGTGCCTCCACCGACCGGCCCCGGTTGGGGCGACCGCTGGGGTCCGGGCTCGCGCGTGCCGGCGCTGGTGATCGGGCCTGGCGTGAAACGCGGCCATGTCGATTCGACCAGCTACGACACAACGTCCATACTCAAGCTGATCACGCGCCGTTTTGGCTTGGAGCCGCTGCCGGGCGTGCGCGCCAATACCGGCGATCTGAGCGCCGCGCTGCAGTGACGGCACCTGCTGCGCGCATTTACCACGTGTGCCCGCGCGCCGTTGCAACGGCGGCGCTGGCTACGGGTGAATACCGCGCGCCCAGCCTCGCCACAGAAGGCTTTATCCACAT
>JANNDB010000939.1:0-1954 GCA_031387285.1 Betaproteobacteria bacterium
GAGTTGCTCGATCTGCCCGACAGCCTGCTTGATGCCCGTCCAACGCTGGAGGAAATTACACGGTTCCAGCTTGAGCGGGGTGATTTTGGCGAAAACGTCCAACTGGTGGAGGGTAACGCACGCAGTTACGTTGCGGCGGCCGGCAAGGCGCCCATACCAGGCCACTACCTGCGGACCACCCGGACCGGTCGCATTCTGGAAGTGCGTTCACAGTCGCTTTCCGATGGCGGCCTGGTGCGGACGTTTGCCGATGTCACCGACTACGTCCAGGCCGAACGCTCGCGCAAGCGGCTGGACACCCTGCTCATGGCCACACAGTCGCTGGCCAAGGTCGGCGGATGGGAAGTTGATGTGCAGACCAACCAGGTGTACTGGACCGACGAGGTCTACCGCATCCTGGAAACGTCCCCAGAGGAATACGCACCGAGTACGGCGACCACCATGCAGTTCTTCACGCCCGAATCCGCGGCGCGCGTGGCAGCAGCCATCGCAGACGCCGAGACGATAGGCCAGCCGCACGACATGGAACTGGAAATGGTGACCGCCAGGGGGCGCCGCATCTGGGTCCATTCAGTGAGCACGGTGAGCCTCGAAAACGGTCAGGTGAGCAAGCGCACCTCGGTCATCCAGGACATTACCGAACGCAAGCAGGCGCAGTCGGCATTGCAGGAGAACGAAGCGCGTTGGAAGCTGGCTCTGGAGGGCGTCGGCGACGGCGTATGGGACTGGTTCATCCAGACCGGCGTTGAAACCATCTCCCAACGCTGCAAGGAAATGTATGGCTACCGCCACGACGAGATTGCCGACCGCTCCAGCGCCTTTGACGCGCTGACACATCCCGACGACATTGCGCAGGTCAACCGGGACCGGCAAGCGCACTTCGACGGCATTACGCCGACATACATCAATGAACATCGGATCCGCTGCAAGGACGGCAGCTGGAAATGGATACTCGCGCGCGGCATGGTCATCAGCCGCGATGCGCAGGGGCGTGCGCTGCGCATGATCGGAACCCACACCGATATCACGGAGCGCAAGAACTCGGAGGCGATGATCTGGCAGCAGGCCAACTTCGACACCTTGACGGGACTGCCGAACCGGCGCATGTTGCGGGACCGCCTCGAGCAGAAGATCAAGAAAAGCGACCGCGAAGGACTGGCGCTGGCGGTGCTGTTCATCGACCTTGACCATTTCAAGGAGGTCAACGACACGCTCGGGCACGACGCTGGCGACTCGCTCCTCGTGGAAGCGGCGCGCCGCATCCGGCACTGTGTGCGCGAATCCGACACGGTGGCCCGCATGGGAGGGGACGAGTTCACCGTAATTCTTTCCGAGCTGCACGACGATCTCTGGCTGGAACGCGTGCTGCAGAGCCTGCTCGGCGCGCTGTCGGCGCTGTTCCAGATCGGCAACGAGCAGGTGTATGTCTCGGCCAGCATCGGCATCACCCTGTACCCGGCCGATGCCCGCGAAGTGGAGAACCTGTTCAAGAACGCCGACCAGGCGCTGTACGTGGCCAAGGGCTCGGGGCGCAACCGGTTCAGCTTCTTCACGCCGGCCCTGCAGGAGGCGGCGCAGAACAGGGTGCGGCTGGCAAATGATTTGCGCGTCGGTCTGGCCGAACGCCAGTTCCATGTGGCCTACCAACCCATCGTCGACCTGCGTGACGGATCAATCCGCAAGGCGGAGGCACTGATCCGCTGGCAGCATCCCACACGCGGGATGATCAGCCCGGCAGAGTTCATACCGGTCGCCGAGTCGAGCGGGCAGATTGTCGAGATAGGAGAATGGGTGTTCCATCAGGCGGCGGCGCAAGTCCTGCGCTGGCGCACCATCCACCACCCGGCGTTCCAGGTCAGCGTCAACAAGTCACCGGTGCAGTTCCACAACGACGCCGGGCAGCAGCACAACTGGGTGAACCATCTGCGTGAACTCGGCCTTGGCGGCGACGGCG
>JANNDB010000975.1:0-2837 GCA_031387285.1 Betaproteobacteria bacterium
CGCGCTTGCGCTGAGCGCAGCTCAGCCAGCCGACCCGAAGAAAAATCGTTCCTCCACGATCTTGTCGCCCTGGACGGTGTACAGACCCATCTCATCCATGGCCATGCGCGCACCGCCCTTGGGCGTCACGTCCATCGTGAAACGCAGCACGAACTGCTGGCCGTGGGTGTACGGGCCCTCGACCTTGACGCTGTGGATCTCGTGGTTGGCATACCACCAGGCGCCCTTGGCGTCGACCGCCGCGCGGCCCTTGAGCACCGCCATGTCGCCTTCCATGGGCTCCATGGAAACAATGTCGTCCGACCAGTAGGCGTGCCCGGCCTCCTCGAATTTGCCGGCCTTGAGCATGGTGGCAAATGCCTGGGCGAGTTCCTGGGTGGTCATGGGGAGTTCCTTTGCTGGGTGTGGAAGATGGATTGTCTGGGCATTCTATGCATGCGGGGGAAACCGTAGCCCTTCAGGCTGCGCCGGCGTCCGGAACCTCGGCACCGAGGTCGCCGGCGATCAGCCTGAACTGCTCCAGCGCGGCCTGCAGGTCTTCCACGATCTCCTGCGCGATCACATCGGGTGGTGGCAGGTTGTCGCTGTCGGCCAGCGAGTCGTCCTTGAGCCAGAAGATGTCCAGGCTCGCTTTGTCGCGAGCAATCAGATCGGTGTAGTCGTAAACACGCCAGCGGCCTTCTGGCGTTTCGGCCGACCACGTAGCGGTGCGGGCATGGCGATTGGCCGGGTTGTAGAGCGCCACGAATTCATCCAGGTGCTCACGCCTGAGCGGGTTGGTCTTGAGCGTGAAATGCTGATTGGTGCGCAGGTCATAGATCCACAGCTTCTTCGTCCACGGCGTCTCGCTGGCGGGCTTGCGCTCGAAGAACAACACATTGGCCTTCACGCCCTGCGCGTAAAACAGGCCGGTGGGCAGGCGCAGCAGCGTGTGCACGTCACACTCGTGCAGCAGCTTCTTGCGAATGGTCTCGCCCGCCCCGCCTTCGAACAACACGTTGTCGGGCAGCACCACGGCCGCGCGTCCGTGCTGCTTGAGCAGCGTCTTGATGTGCTGCACGAAGTTGAGCTGCTTGTTCGAGGTGGTGGCCCAGAAATCGTCGCGCTCGATCACGTCCTTCTCGGTCGTCACCTTGCCCTCGGCGCCGGTGATCATGGTGCTGCTCTTCTTGCCGAAAGGCGGGTTGGCCAGCACCACGTCGAAGCGTTCCCCGGGGTCGCTGGCCAGCGCATCGGCCACCACGATGGGTACCGATTTGTCGGAGCCGATACCGTGCAGCATCATGTTCATGGCGGCCAGGCGGGCCGTGCTCTGCACCAGCTCCCAGCCGCGCAGTGCGTGCTCCTTCAAATGCTTCTTCTGCTCGCGCGTGAGGTTCGGGTTGTTTACAGCTACATGGTTGTGAGCGGCCAGCAGGAAGCCGCCCGTGCCGCAGGCCGGGTCGCAAATGGTCTCTTTCGGCTTGGGCGCAATGCAGTCCACCATGGCCTGGATCAACGGGCGCGGCGTGAAATACTGCCCGGCTCCGCTCTTGGTGTCCTGCGCGTTCTTTTCCAGCAGGCCCTCGTAGGCGTCGCCCTTGACATCGGCACCCATGGCCGACCAATTCTCGCCGTCGATCAGGTCCACCACCAGGCGGCGCAGCTTCACGGGGTCCTGGAACTTGTTTTGCGCCTTGGCAAAGATCAGGCCGATGGTGCCCTTCTCGGCGCCCAGAGTGTCCAGCGTGTGGCGGTAATGATCGAACAGTTTGTCGCCGTCCTTGGCGAGCATGGAAGGCCAATCAAACCCCTTGGCAATCGGGCTCGGCTGGCTCCAGGGCGGCCGGCTGCGCTCGTCGGCCATCTTCAGGAACAGCAGGTAGGTGAGCTGCTCCACATAGTCGCCATAACTCATGCCGTCGTCGCGCAGCACGTTGCAGTAGTTCCAGAGCTTCTGGACGATGGTGGCGGAGTTCATTTATTACCTTGTGGAGCATGGGTCAGCCCGGCGCAGACCGCCGCTATCAGCCTTAGGGACTGTGCCATTTCATGGCCGGATTGGCTGGCGAGCAACAACGCACCGTGCGGGTCGGCCTGCGGCTGCAGTATGCGCAGAACACGTTCGGCAGAGGGCCGGTCCAGCAGTTGCGCCATATCGCGGCCCAATAGATTGGCCCCGGTGGCCTCGTGTTCATAGTCTTCCACCTGAAAAAGATCAGCATGGTCTCGCGCCGCGCGGTCGAGATTGCCGCAATCGAGGTAGCTGCGCAGATACAGCAGTAAATCCTCCGCGTCGCGGCCTGGGTGCGAAAGTTTGCGGTCGTTCCACGCAGTCACCTTGAGCAGTGCCAGCGCAGGAATCGATGCGACCAGCAAACGCACCGCCTGGGGCAGCAAGACAGGCACAGCGGCCGCCATTGCCTCGCGGGCACCAAAGCAGTCAAAAACGGTACTCTGGTCGGGCGGCCACGCAATGGTCCGGTCGGCGCGCTCGATGGCGCCGAAGGGCACGATGTCCAGCGGAAGGCCGCTGCGGTGGCGCAGTCTATGGGTGGCCGGGCCGGCACGCTCGGAAAAGTCGCCGCCGTAAATCAGGGCTGCGCGGAATGCTGCAAACGTATCCCAGTCGGGCACCATCACAGAAAAGTCGACGTCCTTCGTCAGGCGTGTGATCCGGATGTTGTGTGCATGGAGCAGCATGAGGTCGCGCGCCGCCGCACCCATGAGAAAGAAATCTGCCCCCATGGGCACTGCCACACGCTGCAAGCCGTCTGCGATCAGTGCCAGTGGCAAGAGATCAGGCTTGTGTGAAAAGTCGAGCGACATAAGTGTCATGGACCATTTTGGCCGTCTCG
>JANNDB010001028.1:0-4804 GCA_031387285.1 Betaproteobacteria bacterium
CACGCATGGCCAAGCCCCAATGGATTGCCCCCAGAAAGCTGGAGATGGTTGCGCCGTAGCCTAGCAGTGCCGTGCCTGCCGGCGGCCAGGCTCCGGGCCAGGCAAGCCAAGGTGTGGCAGCCAGGCCGACAAAGGGAATCAGCCCGCCAAAGCCCAGTCTGCGGGCCCCCGGCGAAGGGCCCGCTGTGTCCACCTTCATGGGGCCTCGTCCTTGGGCACCGGTGTCGTCGATCATTCGGAACTTCCGGCGGTCATGTCAGGCTATTTCACCAGCGGCCGTACGGTCGTGAAGCCACCGTCTACCGCAATCACCTGCCCGGTCAGCCGGGCTGCGCCAGCGCCTAGAAGCCAGGCCATCATGTCGGCCACCTGTGCAGCCGTCTGCACGCCGCCCAGCGGGTACTGACGCCCGGCGCCCTCACGCATGGCAGGCATTTTCAGCATGCCGGCGGTCATCGGCGTCTCGGTCATGCCTGGGGCCACGGCATTGATGCGCAGTCCCTGCGCCGCATAAGTGGCCGCGGCGCTGCGCACCAGGGCTTCAATGCCGCCCTTGGCCGCTGCAATGGCCTCGTGATTTGCCACACCGATACGCGCCACCACCGAACTCGCGAACACCGCGGCGCCCGGCCCGCCCTGGAGCCCTGCGATCCAGGCTTGCAGCATGAAGACCGCGCTGTCGAGATTGACGCGCATCACCTCGCGGTAGGCGTCCGCGCGGGTGCGGTGCAGTGGCGCGATCAGCGTGCTGCCCACGCAGTGCGCCAGCAGCGTCGGCGCCGCGCCGAGCGCTTCCCGGCAAGTGGCGATGGCCAGCGCGGCGCCCTCCGGCGTGGTGGTATCGGCGGCGATGCGCAGGGCCGCCTGTACGTCGGCCAGCCGGCCGGCATCGCGCCCGACAGTGGCGACGCTAAAACCCTGGGCCTGCAACTGCAGCGCCAAGGCGCGGCCGATGCCGCCACTGGCACCGGTAACAAGTGCGATCGAGGTCATGGTGTGTGCTCCGGAGGCGAAATGTGTCGAATCAATGGGGCGTGTTGTCGTGAGAGTTCTGCCGATCCGCGCGCGGTTGGCCGGGCCCGGAGCGTTCCAGGCGCGCGGCCCAGCGCTGCAGCGTGGGCCGCCAGCGCAGGAAGAGCCGGTAGCTGCCCTCCATCACCCCGGCTGCGCCCGGCACGCGGCCGACCAGTGCCAGCCAGCGCCAGCCGGGCAGCGCGGCCCACAGCGCAAGGAAGGCCTGGGCGCCGCTGAGCAACTGGCCATCGCGGCCGCGCACGTGAAAGCGCGCCAGCAGTTGCTCGCGCGAGGTGCCGGCCGGCAGCGCCAGACCGGCGTCGCTGACATCGGCAAAACATACCGGCGCGTACGGCCGCAGCGGCTGCAGGCCGCGATAGATGCCGATCTCGCGACGGCACAGCGGACAAGCGCCGTCGTACAGTACGGTCAGCGCCTGTGTGACGGGTTCGTTCACGGGTTCATTCATGCGCGGCCCCGACCTCACCGCGGCGGATCGCCGCCGCGCGTTCCTCCACCGCCTGTCTCTGCACCCCAGTCAGACGCGCCGCGTTCTTCACCTGCAGCGCCATGCGCGGGTTCCTGGCCAGCATCGCTTCATGGCGCATCAGGAAGTCCCAGTACAGGGTGGTGAACGGGCACGCGCTGTCGCCAGTGCGCTGCGCCGGGTCGTAGCGGCACGCCTTGCAGTACGGGCTCATGCGCTGGATGTACTTGCCGGTGGCGATGTACGGCTTGCTGCCCATGACGCCGCCGTCGGCGTACTGGCTCATGCCCAGGGTGTTGGGCAACTCGACCCATTCGACCGCGTCGACGTAGACCGCCAGGTACCAGGCGTGGACCTGCTTGGGTTCCACGCCCAGCATCAACGCGTACAGGCCGGTGACCATCAGACGCTGGATGTGGTTGGCGTAGCCGTGGGTGAGCGTCTGCGCAATGGCGTCGCGCAGGCAGGCCATGTCGGTGGCGCCGCTCCAGTACCACGCCGGCAGGTCTTGCCGGGCACCCAGCGCATTGCGTTGCAGATACTCCGGCATCTGGGTCCAGTAGATTCCACGCACGTACTCGCGCCAGCCCAGGATCTGGCGGATGAAGCCTTCTACGCTTGCCAGTGGCGCGTGCCCGCCGTGATACGCCGCTTCAGCAGCGGCTACAACCTCGCGTGGGTTGAGCAGCTTCAGGTTGAGCGCCGCCGACAGGTGGGCGTGATAGAGCCACGGGTCGCCCGGCCACATCGCGTCCTGGTAGCGGCCAAACCGCGGCAGCCGCTGTTGGATGAAGGCCTGCAGGGACTGCAGCGCTTGCGTGCGCGTGACGGGCCAGGCGAAGCCCTCCAGGCGGCCGGGATGATCGGGGAAGCGGGTGTTGACGAGTGCGATCACCGCGCGCGTCACGGTATCGGGCTCGAACGCTGTGGGCGGTGGCACCGCGCCCGGACCAGCGACCCCGAAGGCCTCGCGGTTGTCGGCGTCGAAGTTCCACTGGCCGCCGACCGGCTCGTCGCCTCGCCCGTCCGCTTGTCCATTGCCTTGCATCAGCACGCGGTGGCGCCTGCGTTGCTCGCGATAGAAGTACTCCATGCGCAGCGACTTGCGGCCTTTGGCGTGAGCGGCAAAATCGCGAACGCTGCAGAAGAAGTGGCGGTCCTCGCGGATCTCCAGGGGCAGGTTGTTGGCCTCGGCCACGGCCTTGATCATCTGCAGTACGCGCCAGTCGCCCGGCGCCGTCATCACCAGGCGGGCCGGCCTCAGGCGCAGGATGTCGGCCTGCAACTGCATACCCAGACTGCCGCCGGCGTCTGGCGCGTCGAGGCGACTGACGTGCAATGGACGGCCGGCGGCTTGCAAGGCGAACGCGAAATGGCGCATCGCCGCCAGGAACATCACGGTGCGCGGCTTGCTCGACCATACATGGGTCGACTCGTCGGACACCTCGGCCATCCACACGGCATCGACAGCTGCGTCGAAACCGTCGAACGCCGCCGCATCGGAATCGAGCTGGTCGCCCAGCACGAGGACCAGGGAACGCAGCTCAGCCATGTGCCGCCTTGACGCTTCGGCAGGCGTCGGAGCAGTACTTCACGTTGGCCCAGTTCTTCGCCCAGCGATGCCGCCAGCTCATCGCCCGGCCGCAAGCCACGCAGGGCTTGCTGGGCAACGCGGCCTTGTTGCCGCGAAAGGTGGCACCGCTCGGCGTCATCGTGAAGCCTCGGGCTCGGCAAGCGTGTTCACGCCTTCTTCACCCAGGCGCTGCACCAGCCCGCGCCTGCAACCTGTTTGCCGGCGAAAAGCGGACAGCCGCCGGCCTTGTCGGCAGCCTTGCCCTGGTAGAGCGCGCAATTGCTGCAGTTCTGGCCGGCGGCGAACTTGGTGTATTTCTTGGCGTCGACGCGCTTGGCCTCGGCGACGTAGCCAAGTGCCGCGGCGTTGGATTCCTTCTCGTCGACCAGTGCCTGAGCCTTTGCGCTGGTGGCGAACGCCGAGCCGGAGGCGGCCAGCGTGAGCAGAAATACGCGACGGGGGAGGGGCAGATGCATTTGGAACTCCTGGAGTGGGTGGTGAGGTGAAAGGAAAAGCCGCTCAAGCGGCGAGGCGCTGGGTTCGGGCGGAGCCGGGGGTACCGGCGTTGCTCGCCGCAGACTGCCGAAACTTGCTTGTCGTCATCCGGCGGATAATACACGTTATGGATTCATAGTGAGTTCAGAAGATAAATAATTCTTAAAAAGATCCGTATAATGGAGTCAAAAGCGGGTCAATATAGAGAAAATTGAGATAAACCATGAATAAAAACAAGTCATCTCTTTCGCCCTCAAAGCATTCGAAGGGCACGGGTGATTCGTCGTTGCACCGCAGCGGCGCCGTGGCCCATATGCTGCGCATGCCGGTGGCGACCCTGCGCGTGTGGGAACGCCGCTACGGATTGACGCAGCCAGCGCTGTCTCCCGGCGGCCAGCGGCTGTACTCGGCCGACGACGTGCGGCGCCTGGCCTTGGTCAAGCAGCTGACCGACCTCGGTCACGCCATCGGAAGCCTGGCGCCGCTGGACATGCTCGCGCTGCAGGGCGTGGCTGCCACGCACACGAACGCGCTGGCAGCCACGCGCAAAGGCGAGCGCTCGGACACGGCCCACCTGCCGCCCGCCCGAGCCTGGCGGCTGGCGGTGATCGGCGCTGCGCTGGGCACCCGGTTGCAACGGCCTGCGCTGCTGCGCCGGATTGGACGGCCTGTGGTGCTGCTAGGCCCGTTCGACGACGCCGCGCAGGCTGCCGCTGCATTGCAGCGCTCGGACCTTGATGCCTTGCTCATCCATGAACCGCATCTGCACGAGGGCTGGCTGGCTTCCATAGTAGCCGCCGCGCCCGGCTTTGCAGGGGTGCCTAAAGCAGTGCTCTACGTCTTTGCCGCCGACCCCGTGTGCGAGGCACTGGCAACGGCCGGCACGGCGTTACTGCGCGAGCCGCAGCCCGATGCGGTGGTGGCGCAATGGCTGGCCAGCCTGTCATCCAAGGCGGCCGCTGCGTCGCAACCAGCGCAGGACCACGTCTGGCCCTCGACCGAACCCCTGTCTGCGCGCCGGTGGGACGATGCGGCTTTGGCCGAATTCTCTGGCCTGTCGTCCACGATTGCGTGCGAGTGCCCGCGCCACGTGGCCGAGCTGCTGCTGCAGTTGTCACACTTCGAGACCTATAGCGCAGAGTGTAAGCACCGCAGCCCGACCGATGCCGAGCTGCATGCCTACCTGGGCCGGGCCGCCGCTGCTTCGCGTGCCCGCTTCGAGGCTGCGCTCGAGC
>JANNDB010001116.1:0-9820 GCA_031387285.1 Betaproteobacteria bacterium
TGCGCAAGTGCCATCTGAATACCTGCCCGGTGGGGGTGGCGACCCAGGACCCTGTACTGCGCAAGAAGTTCGCCGGCAAGCCCGAGCACGTGGTCAACTACTTCTTCTTCGTGGCCGAAGAGGTGCGCCAGATCATGGCGCAGCTGGGCATTCGCAAATTCGACGACATGATCGGGCGCGCCGACCTGCTCGATACCGCCAGTGGCATTGCACACTGGAAAGCCAGCGGCCTGGACTTCAGCCGGCTGTTTGCGCAGGCCAATGTGCCCCAGGACGTCGCGCGCATGCATGTGCAGGCGCAAGATCATGGCCTGGAGCGTTCGCTCGACAATTTGTTGATCGAAAAATCCCGCGCAGCCATCGACCGCGGTGAAAAGGTCAAGTTCATGGAGGTGGCGCGCAACGTCAATCGCTCCGTGGGAGCCATGCTGTCCGGCGCGCTGACACGCGTCAGGCCGCAGGGCCTCCCCGACGACACGATCCGCATCCAGCTCGAGGGCACCGGTGGCCAGTCGTTTGGAGCTTTCCTGGCCAGCGGCATCACGCTCTACCTGATCGGCGACGCCAACGACTACACCGGCAAGGGACTGAGCGGCGGGCGCATCGTCGTGCGCCCGAGCATTGATTTCCGCGGCCTGGCCACGCAAAACACCATTATTGGCAACACGGCGTTGTACGGCGCCACAACCGGCGAGGCGTTCTTCAGCGGCGTGGCGGGTGAGCGCTTTGCGGTGCGGCTTTCGGGTGCGACTGCGGTGGTCGAAGGCACCGGCGACCACGGGTGCGAGTACATGACGGGTGGCACGGTTGCCGTGCTCGGCAAGACCGGCCGGAACTTTGCCGCCGGCATGAGCGGTGGCATTGCCTACGTGTACGACGAAGACGGCCAGTTCGCGCGACGCTGCAACACCTCCATGGTGACCCTGGAGAAGCTGCTGCTGGCCTCCGACATCGCGGCGTCCGCCGACAGACCCGTTCTGCACCGCGATATGGCCGATGACGTGCAGCTCAGGCAGATGCTGGAACAGCACAACCGCTGGACGGGCAGCAAACGCGCCCGCGAAGTGCTCGACAACTGGGAGCAGTCCCTGACGCGATTCGTCAAGGTTTTCCCGATCGAATACAAGCGGGCCCTGGGCGAGCGCCCCAGGCCGCCGGCTGCCGGAGCGCCCGCCGCGTTGCCAGCAACGGCTGGGGCGGCGGCGCCGGCGCCGGCGCAGACGGTACCCGCAAAGTGAAGACATGGCAGGCTGAAGGACAGGACTGAAAAATGGGAAAAATGACCGGTTTCATGGAGTTCAAGCGGCTGGAGGAGCCTTACCGCCCGGTGCTCGAGCGTCTCAGGAACTACAAGGAGTTTGTGGTCACGCTGGACGATGCGCAGGCACGTACGCAGAGCGCACGCTGCATGGACTGTGGCACGCCGTTTTGCAACAGTGGCTGCCCCGTCAATAACATCATTCCAGACTTCAACGATCTGGTCTACCAGGGTGACTGGTCCAATGCGAGCGTGGTCTTGCACAGTACCAACAACTTTCCGGAGTTCACTGGCCGCATTTGCCCGGCGCCGTGTGAAGCGGCCTGCACGCTCAATGTGAACGACGATGCGGTGGGAATCAAGTCGATCGAGCATGCCATCATCGACCGTGCCTGGGCCGAGGGCTGGGTGCAGCCACAGCCGCCGCGGCATCGCACCGGCAAGAAGGTGGCCGTAGTCGGGTCCGGCCCTGCGGGGCTGGCCGCCGCGCAGCAACTCGCCCGTGTCGGGCACGACGTGACGGTGCTGGAGAAGAACGACCGTATCGGAGGGCTGCTGCGTTACGGCATACCGGACTTCAAGATGGAGAAGTCACACATCGACCGGCGCGTCACGCAGATGCAGGCCGAGGGTGTGGTATTTCGCACCGGGGTGCTGGTGGGCGATTTGCCAGCCGACAGCAAGGTGACCAACTGGTCCAGTGAATCGGTGACGCCCGCGCAACTGCGCGACGCATTTGACGCGGTGCTGCTGGCCGGCGGGGCAGAGCAGTCACGCGACCTGCCGGTGCCGGGGCGCGAACTCGACGGCATCCATTTCGCCATGGAGTTTCTGCCCGCGCAAAACAAGGTCAACGCCGGCGACAAGCTCAAATCGCAATTGCGCGCCCAGGGCAAACACGTGATCGTGATCGGTGGTGGCGACACGGGCAGCGATTGCGTGGGAACCAGCAACCGGCACATGGCCGCCAGCGTGACGCAGTTCGAAGTCATGCCGCAGCCGCCACTGGAAGAGAACCGGCCGATGACCTGGCCTTACTGGCCGATCAAGCTGCGCACCAGCTCCAGCCACGAAGAAGGGTGCGAGCGCGAGTTTGCGATCTCCACCAAGGAGTTCATCGGGGAGAACGGCGCAGTGACCGGGCTCAAGACGGTGCGCGTGGAGATGCGCGACGGCAAACTGAGCGAAGTTCCCGGCACCGAGAAAACGCTCAAGGCCGATCTGGTATTGCTGGCCATGGGGTTTGTCTCGCCGGTCGCTTCCATATTGGAGTCGTTCGGCGTGGCCCGTGATGCGAGAGGAAACGCGAAGGCTGGAACCGACCTGGTCGGCGGCTACCAGACGGATGTGCCCAAGGTTTTTGCCGCGGGAGACATGCGCCGGGGGCAGAGTCTGGTGGTGTGGGCGATTCGCGAAGGCCGGCAGGCGGCCCGCGCAATTGACGAGTTCCTGATGGGAGCGAGCGAATTGCCGCGCTAGTGGCGCCCGGCGCCTGCGATGGAATCCCGTATCATGCAAAAGCCGGCGCTGAACCGGCTTTTGTTTGCATGCCCGCCACGTCCACTCCTGCCTTAGTCGAACTGCGCAACCTGACCTTCGGTTATGGCGAGCGCGTGATTCTGGACGACGTATCGGTCACCTTGCCGCGTGGCAAGGTCACTGCGCTGATGGGGGCTTCGGGTGGCGGCAAAACGACGATCCTGCGCCTGATCGGCGGCCAGTACAAGGCTCAGAAGGGCCAGTTGCTCCTGCATGGGCCGGATGGCGCCCAGGACGTGGGCAGATTGCCGCCTGCGGGCCTGTATGCGGCGCGTCGGCGTATGGGTATGTTGTTCCAGTTTGGTGCGCTGTTTGCCGACCTCAGCGTTTTTGACAATGTGGCTTTTCCGCTACGCGAGCACACGGCATTGCCCGAATCTTTGATCCGTGACATCGTTCTCATGAAACTCAATGCCGTTGGTCTTCGTGGTGCATACAAACTGATGCCGAGCGAAGTCTCAGGCGGCATGGCGCGGCGTGTGGCGCTGGCGCGGGCAATTGCGCTCGATCCGGAACTGGTGATGTATGACGAGCCGTTTTCCGGACTCGACCCGATCTCCACCGGGACCGCTGCGCGCCTGATCCGCCAGCTCAACGACTCGATGGGGCTTACCAGTTTGTTTGTATCGCACGAGTTGGAGCAGACCTTTGCCATCGCCGACCACGTGGTGATTCTCGCCAATGGCAAGGTGGCCGTGCAGGGCACACCGGCCGAGGTGCGGCGCAGCACCGACCCGCTGGTTGCCCAGTATGTGAATGCCATGACGGACGGTCCGGTCCGTTTTCATTACCCTGGCCCATCGCTGGAGCAGGATTTTGGAGGCTGGCCGGTTTCGGCTGGCGCGTCGGCCGCACGGGGAGCGCGGGCATGAGCTGGTATCGACCGGCGGACGTCGGTTTGTCGGTGCGCGAGCGCCTGGCCGCGCTGGGATATGGCGCGCGGCTCTTCCTGCGGCTGCTGATGATGGTCGGCCCCACCTTGCGCCGTTTCGGGCTGGTGCGTGACCAGATCCATTTCCTGGGCAACTACTCGCTGGCCATCATTGCCGTATCCGGCCTGTTCGTCGGGTTTGTATTTGGACTGCAGGGGTACTACACGCTGCAACGCTACGGGTCGTCTGAGGCGCTGGGCTTGCTGGTGACACTGAGCCTGGTGCGTGAACTCGGCCCGGTAGTGTCAGCCTTGCTGTTCGCCGGACGCGCGGGCACCTCGCTCACCGCCGAAATCGGCTTGATGAAAGCCGGCGAACAGATCAGCGTCCTGGAAATGATGGCAGTGGACCCCGTACAGCGCATCCTGGCCCCGCGCTTCTGGGCCGGTGTCATCGTCATGCCCCTGCTGGCTGCCGTTTTCAGCGCGATGGGCATCGTTGGCGGCTGGGTGGTCGGCGTATTGCTAATCGGCGTGGACTCCGGCTCTTTCTGGAGCCAGATACAGGGAGGCGTCGACGTCTGGCGCGATGTAGGAAACGGCATCGTCAAGAGTGTCGTGTTTGGCTTCACCGTGACATTTGTGGCCTTGCTGCAGGGTTATGAAGCCCAGGCAACGCCGGAGGGAGTGTCCAAGGCGACCACGCGTACCGTGGTGGTGGCATCCTTGTCGGTGCTGGCGCTGGACTTCGTATTGACCGCCATGATGTTCAGTCTCTAGGCGGTACAGGGACAAGGGGTAAGAAAATGCAAAAATCGAAAAATGACGTCTGGGTCGGCCTGTTTGTATTGATCGGTTGCGCCGCCGTTCTTTTTCTGGCCTTGCAGGCGGCGAACCTGCTGAGCCTGAACTTTCAGAAGACCTATAGGGTCGAGGCCAAGTTCGACAATGTCGGCGGACTCAAGCCAAAGGCCGCCGTGCGCAGCGCCGGTGTACTGGTAGGCCGGGTCGAGTCGATCACCTTTGACGACAAATCGTTCCAGGCCCGTGTCACCATGGCGCTGGAAAGCCGCTATGTTTTCCCGAAGGACAGTTCGCTCAAGATACTGACCAGTGGATTGCTCGGCGAACAATACCTGGGTCTGGAGCCGGGCGCCGATGCCAAATCCATGGGCGCTGGTGATACCATTTCCAGCACGCAGTCTGCGGTGGTGCTCGAGAACCTGATCAGCCAGTTTCTGTACAGCAAGGCGGCTGATGGTGGAACGCCTCAGGGGGCTAAGGAAAAGAAATGACTCGACTATCGTGCTCGGCGCCGTACCGCCCGTTAATGCGCAGGATTGCGGCAGTTGCGCTGCTGCTGGCAATGGCCGGATGCGCCACGGTCCGCACGGCCGATCCACGTGACCCGCTGGAGTCGTTCAATCGCAGCATGTTCAGCTTCAACGATGAGCTGGACAAGGCGATTTTCAAGCCGGCCGCGACGATCTACCGCGACGTGACGCCGCAAGTCGTGCGGCAGGGCGTAAGCAATTTCCTGGGCAATCTGGACGACGTGTGGTCGTTTGTGAACAGCCTGCTGCAAGGCAAGCCGGCAGCGGCAGCGCAGACCTTCATGCGGGTCAATGTCAATACCGTATTCGGTCTCGGTGGTGTTTTCGACATCGCCAGCGATATCCGTCTTGACCGGCAACGCGAGGACTTCGGCCAGACCCTCGGTGTGTGGGGTTTCCCGGAAGGCCCCTACATCGTGCTGCCCGTATTCGGGCCGTCGATCATGCGTGATCTGGTCGCCTGGCCCGTCGATATCAAAGGAGACCTTTTGTCGAAGATCGAAGATATCCCCGTGCGCAACACCTTGAAGGTCCTCGACCAGCTTGATCTGCGGGCAAGTTTCCTGAGCCTCGGCAGCGCTTTGGAAGAAGGCGCCCTGGACCGGTACGCGTTCACCCGCGATGCCTTCCTGCAGCGTCGGCGCAACGCGGTCTACGATGGCAATCCGCCGGAAGAGCCGGCCGATGGTGGCGTCAAGGCGCCGTAGCGATCGGCCGGTGGCCTGGGCGAATGTCAGCGGCAAAGCGCCCGGGCGCGTTATGCCGTTATCGACTGGATGGTGTTCCAGTAATAGAAAGATCTGCATGATTCGTAGAACCCTTGTTTCCCTCCCAGTTTCCCTGCTGGTCTGCGCATTGTTTGGGGCCAGCACGCGGGCCATGGCGGCGGACGAGTCTCCCGACGCGCTGATCAAACGCCTGTCGGCCGAAGTCCTTGATGGCATCCGCTCCGACGCGACCATCCGCTCTGGTGACGTCAGCAAGATTGTTCTGCTGGTCGACCGCAAGATCATGCCGAACGTGGACTTTGAGCGAATGACCGCTTCGGCCATTGGTCCGCAGTGGCGGCAGGCAACGCCGGATCAGAAAAAGCGCCTGCAGGAGGAGTTCAAGACACTGCTGGTGCGCACTTACTCTGGAGCGCTTGCGCAGGTGAGTGATCAGACGATCGTGGTGAAACCCTTGCGTGCAGCGGCCGAAGACCAGGAAGTCGTCGTGCGCACCGAGGTGCGCGGGCGCGGCGATCCGATCCAGCTGGACTACCGTCTCGAAAAGACGCCAGGCGTTGGCAGTGGATGGCAGATCTACAACCTCAATGTGCTGGGCGTGTGGCTGGTGGAAACCTATAGAAGCCAGTTCGCCCAGGAAATCAGCGGCAAAGGGCTCGACGGCCTGATCACCGTGTTGAGCGAGCGCAACAAGTCCAACGCCAGGAAGGGTTGACGGTGCTGGTGCTGCCGGCTGATCTGACACGTGCTGAAGCAGCGGGCTGTCTGCGCATGCTGGTGCAGGGATTGCGCACAGAGGCGGAGCCTGCGGTTGTCGTTGACGCCGGGGCTTTGGGCCGCTTTGATTCTTCTGCCCTGGCGGTTTTGCTGGAGTTCCGGCGCGAGGGGCAGGCGATGGGCAAGGCGGTCAGCATCCGTTCGATGCCCACGCCATTGCGGGACCTCGCCGCCTTGTACGGAATCTCCGAGCTGCTGCCAGCGGGCTAAAATTGCGGGCTCGATGCCAGCCATTTCATTTCAGTCGGTCTCCAAATCCTACCCTTCCCCTCGCGGTCCGTCAGACGGACGGTTTCTGGCACTCGATGCGGTGAGTCTTGATATCGAGGAAGGTGAGTTCTTCGGCCTCCTGGGTCCCAATGGTGCTGGCAAGACCACCATGATCAGCATCCTGGCAGGCTTGACCAAGGCCACCAGCGGAACAGTCCGGGTGCTGGGCAGCGATGTACAGGCGGACAGCGCCCAGGCCCGGCGCAAGCTCGGTGTGGTGCCGCAGGAGCTGGTTTTTGATCCGTTCTTCAATGTGCGCGAGGCGCTGCGGTTCCAGTCCGGCTATTTTGGGATGCGCAACAACGAAGCCTGGATCGACGAGCTACTTTCCAGCCTGGGGCTGGCAGACAAGGCCGGCGCCAATATGCGTCAGCTTTCGGGCGGCATGAAGCGGCGCATGCTGGTAGCGCAGGCGCTGGTGCACAAGCCGCCGGTCATCGTGCTCGACGAGCCGACCGCAGGCGTGGATGTGGAGTTGCGCCAGACGCTTTGGCACTTCATCGCCAAGCTCAACAAACTGGGGCACACGGTTTTGCTGACGACCCATTACCTGGAAGAGGCCGAAGCATTGTGCGGCCGTATCGCCATGCTGAAATCGGGCCGTGTGGTGGCGCTGGACCGTACCAGTGAACTGCTCAAGGCCGCCTCCAGCAATGTGCTGCGCTTCAAGCTGGACGCCGCGCTCCCCGCAGAACTGGCTGCCAAGGCGCGCGTCACCGGGCGGATCGTGCAGTTTCCGGCACACGACGCGCTGGAAATTGAGCACTACCTGGCGGCCGTGCGCGAAGCCGGGCTGCATGCCGAAGATGTTGAAATCCGCAAGGCGGATTTGGAGGACGTGTTCCTGGACGTGATGACCCAGCACCGTGACACGGTGGCCGGAGTCGCTGCCGCATGAAAGCCGTGCGATGACCGGTTGGCAGACCCTCCTGTACAAGGAAGTGTTGCGCTTCTGGAAAGTCGGTTTCCAGACTGTCGCCGCGCCGGTGCTGACCGCCATCTTGTACCTGCTGATATTTGGCCATGTGCTGGAAGACCATGTGAAGGTCTACGACACCATTTCCTACACGGCCTTTCTGGTGCCCGGTCTGGTGATGATGAGCGTTTTGCAAAACGCCTTTGCCAACAGCTCGTCGTCGCTTATCCAGAGCAAGATCATGGGCAATCTGGTGTTCTTGTTGCTTACGCCGCTGTCGCATTGGAGCTGGTTCTTTGCCTATGTGGGGTCCTCGATGGTGCGCGGTCTGGTTGTGGGGCTGGGCGTATTGTTGGCCACTGCGTGGTTCACCAGTGTGCCGTTTGCAGCACCGCTCTGGATCCTGGTATTTGCCCTGATGGGCGCGGGTTTCCTGGGCACCCTGGGTCTGATTGCCGGTCTTTGGGCGGAGAAATTCGATCAGCTGGCCGCCTTCCAGAATTTCGTGATCATGCCGATGACATTCCTGAGCGGCGTGTTCTATTCGATCAAGTCGCTGCCACCTTTCTGGCAGGGCCTCAGCCACCTCAATCCTTTTTTCTACATGATCGACGGATTCCGCTACGGCTTTTTTGGCGTGAGTGACGTGTCGCCGTGGATCAGCCTGGCGGTTGTGGGTGCGGCGCTGGCGCTGGCGTGCTCGGTGGGTGTGCATTTGCTGCGCACCGGTTACAAGATACGGGGTTAGGGCCTGAGAGCCCCCCATTCGCGTTCAAAGGCCCAAATCATGACTGCACAGGAACTGCAATCCATCATCGAGGCCGGCCTTGCCTGTGAGCACTGCGCTCTCGAAGGCGACGGCCGGCACTGGTTCGCCACCATCGTCTCGCCCGCGTTTGAAGGGCGCCGTTTGCTGCAACGGCACCAGCTGGTGTACGCAACGCTTGGGGCGCGCATGCACACCGACGAGGTGCACGCCCTGTCGATGAAGACCCTTACCCCGCAGGAGTGGAAGCGTGCAGGCGCAGCCTGACAGGCGCCCTGCAGCAGCCGGCGCCGAGCACGCAGGAGTACGCGCGTGATTACGCTGGCGTTGTCCAAGGGCCGGATCTTCGAGGAGGCGCTACCGCTGTTGCGGGCAGCGCATATCCAGGTTCTGGATGACCCGGAGAAATCGCGCAAACTGATCCTGTCCACGAACCAGTCTGATTTGCGCGTTCTGGTGGTGCGCGCCACCGATGTGCCGACGTACGTGCAGTACGGCGGTGCCGATCTGGGCATCACCGGCCGCGACACCTTGCTGGAGCACGGCAGCGACGGGCTATACCAGCCACTGGACCTGCGCATTGGCCAGTGCCGCATCAGTGTGGCAGTGCGCCAGGGCTTTGATTACGCACATGCCGTACGGCAAGGTTCGCGCCTCACGGTTGCCACCAAGTACGTCGCGATCGCGAGGGAGTTCTTCGCGGCAAAGGGTGTGCATGTTGACCTGATCAAACTGTACGGCAGCATGGAACTGGCGCCGCTGACGGCGATGGCAGACGCCATCGTCGATCTGGTGTCCACGGGCGGGACCCTGAAGGCCAATGGTCTGGTCGAGGTCGAACACATCATGGATATCAGTTCCCGGCTGGTCGTGAACCAGGCGGCGCTCAAGCTCAAGCAGGCACCGCTGCGGGGCCTCATCGAGGCGCTGCGCGCTGCCGTCAAGTCATGACTGAACCTGCCCTGCGGCCGTTGCGTCTGTCCACAACCGACGAGGGATTCGAAGCGGCTTTCCGGGGGCGCCTGCAGTGGTCCGGCGAAGTGGATGCCGCCATCGAGTCACGTGTCACCGATATTTTGCAGGGTGTTCAGGCGCGCGGTGATGACGCCGTCCTCGAATACACGCGGCGCTTCGACCGTGTCGCCGCCACCTCCATGGCGCAACTGGAATTGGGCGCCACGCAATTGGCCGAGGCCTTCAGACAGATTGCGCCTGTGCAGCGCGAGGCACTGCAATTTGCCGCGCAGCGTGTTCAGGCCTACCACGTAGCGCAAAAAAGGGCCTGTGGCGAGAGCTGGAGCTACCGGGATGCGGACGGCAACGACCTCGGACAGAAGGTCACGCCGCTGGACCGGGTCGGC
>JANNDB010000013.1:0-2709 GCA_031387285.1 Betaproteobacteria bacterium
CGGCGGCAGCGCCCAGCGTGTTGATGTTGGCGGGGGTCGAGCTCCATGCGGCCTGCTGCTTGAGGGTGTCCAGATCGAGCAGCCCGGTGCCAAGCGCGAACACGGTGTCGCCGTCGAACATCGTATGCGCCGGGCGGATCGCGCGGGCCAGGCCGTCCTGCGCCATCTCGGCGATCTTTTTCGCCTGCGCCTTGGTGAGCTTCACATTTGTGGCCACCACGGCAATCGTCGTGTTCTTCACGGGTTCGCCGGCGCCCAGCGCAAGAAGTTCGCCGGTGGGCACGCCCTGTGCAAACGGGGCTTTCAGCGGGCCGAACTCGCCATTCACTTCGAGGTAGCGCGCATAGAACTCTCCCGTGGCCGGATTCACCGTCGACCCCACCGCGTTCACCGCCACGATGGCACCAACGATCACGCCATTGCCCAGATCCACACTGGCGCTGCCGAGCCCACCCTTGAGGCCACCCGCGATCGCACCAGCGCCGGCGCCGACATTGCCCATCGGGACAGGACCGGCAGAAGCGTTCTCGGCGGCCTTGCGGCCGAACTCTTCGGTCGGCCGGTCATTGAATGCGCGGCCGAAGCGCCCCGGGTCGTACAGCACCGCGGCGGGAACAATCGGCACCACGTTGCCGCGGCCCACATTCCAGCCGCGCTTCTTCTCCTCCAGCCACAACATTACGCCATGCGCTGCGGACAAGCCATAGGCGCTGCCACCGGTCAGCACGACGGCGTCCACCTTGTCAACCAGATTGGTCGGATCCAGCAGATCCGTCTCGCGCGTTCCGGGCGCCGAGCCCCGCACATCGACGCCACCGACCGCACCCGCAGGGGCCATGACCACCGTGGTACCGGTGAAGCGCTGCTCGAAATTGCCGACCTCGATGCCGGGAACGTCGGTGATCGCGTTGAGCTTGCCAGCCTGCGTGGTGGACTTGACCGGCTTGGCTGGCTCGACACTGCTTTGTGCGTTGGCGGCGCTGCCGATGGCGGCCAACAGGAAGGATGCGAGGCATATGGCAAGGGGTTTCACCGTGGACTCCTGAGACAGGGATGAAGGACGGGGTCGTGCGCCGCGATTCGCCGCGTTGTCACTGGGCCACCTCGTCGGCACGCAGCAACATCGATTGCGGGATGGTCAAACCAAGCGCCTTGGCAGCTTTGAGATTGATCACCAGTTCAAACTTCGAGGGCTGTTCCACGGGAAGGTCAGCGGGCTTTGCCCCCTTGAATATCTTGTCCACATACAGCGCGGCTCGGCGGTGTTGTTCGCTGAGGCTCGGTCCATAGGACATGAATCCGCCTTGGTTCACGGCGCTGCGGGTCTCGAATATCACTGGCATTCGGTGCAGCGTCGCCAGTTCCACAATCCGCATTCCGTTGTCGATGGTGAACGGACTGGCTTGAACAATCAAGGCCTGGGCGCGGGCGCGCTGCATGCTCGTGAATGCGTCGGCAATCGCCTCGGGCTGATTCAATGCATGCACGCCTACCGCAATGCCGAGCTGTTGTGTCGCGACGCTTACCTGTTCCAGAAAAAGAGGGGTCGCGGGACCTGCCTTCAATACCAGTATGGCGACCCGCGCGAGCCCGGGGATGACTTCCTGCAGCAACTGGACACGTTTGGCGGCGAGTTCTGTCGACATGTTGGTCGACCCGGTGATGTTCCCGCCGGGGCGGGCCAGGCTCGCGACCATTCCGGTGCCGACGGCATCGGCCACCGAGGCCATGACAATGGGAATGCTGCTGGTCGCGCGTTTGGCAGCCGCCACCGATTGTTGCCCGCGCACGATGATGGCATCCACATTGAGCTGCACAAGTTCGGCCGCCAGTTCTGGCAGGCGCTCCTCCCGCCCCGCACCCCAGCGATACTCGATGGACAGGTTGCGCCCCTCGACGTAGCCAAGAATCTTGAGCTGCTCGCGGAACGCATGAATGTTTTCGTCCGGCGCCGATGCGTTCGACAAGTGGCCGATGCGCCAGACCTTGCCCGGAGTCTGCGCAAGAGTTGCATCCGATGCTGCGAGCAGCGTCAGCCCGATCGCAAGGAATGGTCTGCGCTGGATGTTCACTGGATCACCTCGTCGGCGCGCAACAGCAGCGCCTGCGGGACAGTGATGCCCAGCGCTCGGGCGGTCTTCAGGTTGATGACCAGTTCGAACCGTGTCGGCTGTTCAATCGGCAAGTCGGCCGGCTTGGCGCCAGCCAGGATGCGCGAAGCGTAACCAGCGAGTTGGCGATTCATCGCCTCCAGGGTCGGCCCGTAACCCATCAGCCCGCCCTCGCGCGCGGCGTCGGGCCACTGGTAGATGGCGGGCAGCTTGGCCGTGGCCGCGAGTTCAAAGATGTGCGCGCGCAGGTTGTAGAGAAACGGTGAGTTGAGCACGTTGACCCTGGCCACGCGCAAGCGGCGCGCGGCTGCGAAGGCCGTGTCGATCTCGGCCACCGTGTTCGCATGGGCCGCATGGGTCACCAGCCCCAGAGCGCGCCCCGCGTCATCGACCATCTGCATGGCTTCGGGCAGAGGCCGCTGGCCGGCCAGGTTGAGCACCGCGCTGCCCCGGGGCAACGTCAACGCCAGCAACTCCAGGCGCTTGGCATTCAGCGGCAAGGGCAGAAAGCTGATCCCCGTCACCCGCCCCCCCGGGCGCCCGAGCTGCAGCGCGTAGCCCGAGGCAACCAGGTCACCCAGTGACACGATGGGCGTGG
>JANNDB010000034.1:0-9503 GCA_031387285.1 Betaproteobacteria bacterium
ATCGCCACGGTCATGTAGGGCTCGGTCTCCTTGCGGAAGTAGACCGGCCCGAACCATGGCTGGCCGCGCTTCGCGTTCAGGAAGGCCGGCTCCTGTGAACGGTCCTTCACCGATGCCACCACATCCATGCCCAGGCGGGACACGGAAATCTGCTCCTTGCCGGTGACATCGAGCTGGGTGATATCGGTCACCTCCGGCGCCTGGCGCAGCAGCTTGAGGAACTCGATGCGGCGCAATTCGACGTCGCTGGCGTCAATCTGCGGCAGCGCTGCATACACCAGTTGCTGCGAAATCTGGCGGATGTACTGTTCGATGCGCGACGACGCACCAATCGCCTTTTCACGCTGCAGGCTGGCCAGCGCCGCACGGTTCTCCTGGTAGGAAAAGTACAGACTGATGCCGCTGGAGACCAGCAGCGTCACGCTCACCAGCGAAATGATCAGCAGCAGGTACTTGCGAAACAGGCGTCCGCGATGCGTCTGCGGCGTGGCAGGAGACATGGCACTGCTGGCTGGGTCAGACATTGGCACCATTCTGCCCGTCGGCGTGGCCCATGCAGCCATAACGCTTCAATCCTGCCCGGCTCATGGCACGATTTCGTCGGCGCGCAGCAACAAAGCCTGAGGGATAACCAGGCCCAGCTGTTTTGCAGTGTCGCGGTTGATGACAAGTTCGAAGCGGTCCGCACCCTCGATCGGTAAGTCGCCGGGCCTGGCGCCTTTCAGGATCTGGTCGGCCATCACAACGGCACGGCCGAAATAGGCCGACTGAACTGGTCCGTAGGTCATCAATACTCCGAGCTGTGCATAGGCTTTCAGAAACGCAATGGCGGGCAACCGGTGTTTGCGAGCGGCCGCAGCGAAGCCTGCCGCGCGCAACGCAAAGCCAGGTGACGTCATCTGTACGAGCCCGGTGCGCGGCCGACCGGCGAACGGGCGCAACGCAAGGTCGAAGTCGCGAATAGCACCCATCTCCAGCACCACCGCCTCATAGCCCTTGGCCCGGCTCACCGCCTTGGCAATTTCGAGCTGGTCCTGGCCTGTGCCGGCATCCCACAGGATCACCAGGCGCTCCAGATCCGGTACGGCCTCGCGTAGCAGGTCGATCCACTTGCCGGCAAGTGAAGGTTGATCAAGAAACAAACCGGTGACGTTTCCGCCCGGCCGCGCGAAGCTTGCCGCGTACCCGGCGCGCACCGGATCGGTTTCCAGATCAATGGCAACGATGGGCAGCGCCCGGCTGGAGCGGACGGCGGCTTTCAAAGCAGCCGCGCCGACCACGATCACCACGCCAGCGCCCAGGCCAGCGAGTTCGTCTATCAATGCGGGAATGCGGCTCAGGTCGTCATTTGCCGATCGCAATAGCACTGACTCGCCTTCGACGTATCCAAGCCGGTTCCACGCAGCGCGCAGCACCACCAACGCCGGATGGTCCGGGGCAATGGTGCGCGGATGCAGGTAGCCGATTTTGCGAACGGGTCTGGCTGGTTGGCCCAGAGCGCACGAAAACACCACGGCGGCGGACACCGCGGCGGCAATGTGGCGCCGTCGCATCACTGGATCACCTCATCCGCACGCAGCAAAACGCTTTGCGGAATGGTGAGGCCCAGGGCCCGGGCGGTCTTCAGGTTGATGATCAGCTCAAATTGGGTCGGCTGTTCAACCGGCAGGTCACGCGGCTTTGCGCCCTTGAGAATCCGGTCAATAAAACCTGCGGCGCTGCGCCAATGCCAACTGTCGGGCGAAAGATACGACATCAGACCGCCGGTTTCAACAAACAGGCGGGCATTACCGTAGATGGCAGGCACCTGGAAGCGCTGCGCCAGCTCAATGATGCGCACGCGCGCGGTGGCAAACATCGGGTCGCCCACCACCAGCAGTCCACCGCCGCGGGCACGTTCGATGGCGGAATCGAGTTCGTTTGGTGCAGCCACGTTGACGCGCTCAAGCAACACGCCTATGGCTGCAGCACGAGCCGCCATCGCACGGAAAAAGAAGTCGTTCGAGGGATTGGTGCTGTTCATCAATACAACGATCCGCTTGAGTTGTGGCACGGCCGCACGCAGCAGTTCCACCTGTTTACCAAGTACCTCCTCACCCGCCGCCGACGTGCCCGTCAGATCGCCGCCGGGGCGGGCCAGACTGGCTACGAAACCCGATCCGACCGGGTCTCCGGCGTTCACCATCACCACGGGAAGTCCCGGCGCACCCTCGAGGACCGCGCGGATGGTGGTTGTGCCCGGGGCCAAGACCAAAGCCACCCCCAAGGCCTTCAGTTCGGCCGCGAGCGCACGCTGGCGCTGTGGGTCGGGCCCGGCATGGCGGGTTTCTATGAACAGGTTGGTGCCTTCCACCCAACCAAGCTGACGCAAGGACGTTCGCAACGTCTCCAGGCGGGTGCGATCAATGGCACTCAACTCAGCCGACGGCGCCAGATAACCGATTCTTGCTACTGGACTGGTCGCCTGCGCCTGCAAACGGGCGGCGAACAGCAAGCTGCCCACCAGCAACGCCGTGCGCAGCCGACCCCTCACTGAATCACCTCGTCGGCGCGCAGCAGCAAAGCGCGCGGCACAGCCAGACCGAGCGCCTTCGCCGCCGACAGATTGATCACCAGCTCGAACTTGGTCGGCTGCTCCACAGGCAAATCCGCCGGTTTCGCACCCTTCAGAATCTTCATCACCATTGCAGCGGCCTGCCGGTATTGCGCCGGCAGGTCGGTTCCATACGACGCCAGGCCCCCGGCCAGCACATCCTCGCGCGAAGGATACATAACTGGCAAACGATGCTGGATCGCCAGTGCAGCAGTCTGCTCGCGCAGCATGAACACCAGCGGATCGATCATGCGCATCGCCGCCCCCACGTGTGCCTTCGCCGCAGCCTGAAAGGCGCGCTCCAGATCCGAGGCCTGGCGCACTTCGAGTATGGGTCGCAGATCGATGTGCAAACTGCGGGCGGCGGCTTGCGCGTTGCGCAATTGCAGGGGTGCATTCTGCGTGTCCGGATTCAGGAAAACCGCCACTTGGGCTGCGGACGGAACCATCTCCTTGAGCAATTCCAGCCGTTTGCCGGCCAGCTCGGCCACGATATTGGTGATGCCGGTGACGTTCCCGCCTGGCCGCGCCAGGCTTTGCACGATACCGGCCCCGACGGGATCTGCAACCAGCACGGCGACAATGGGGATTGTGCGCGTGGCCATCTTGGCCGCCAGTGCCGCCGGTGTGGTGGAGGTCAGCATAACGTCCGGCTTGGCCGCAATCAGCTCCTGCATCAGGGCGCCCATGCGATCCGGCTTGCCTTCAGCATAACGCTGGACCAGCGTGTAGTTCCTCCCCTCAAGCTGGTCGAGCTCCCGCATGCCATCACGAAACGCCTGGACAAACGAACGACTTGCCGATTCGCCGCTGCCCGAGAGGTGCGCAATGCGAAACGCGGCAGTACCACTCTGCGCGCGAACCCCATTCGCCAAAGCCAGTCCAGTGGACAGGCAGAACAGGCGGCGCTGCGGGCGCGGACCGTCAAAAGGCGTGCCATTCATGGGCAATATCCCGCCACCTGGCCAACGGCCCCACGATGGAGACGATTACCAGGCGAATACCCGATGCTAACGTGTGCCGGGGCGGCGGTGCACCGCCGGCGCAGCAGGTTATTCGACGATTTCGTCGGCACGCAGCAGCAGCGATTGCGGTACCGCAAGACCAAGCGCCCGTGCAGTTTTCAGATTGATCACCAGCTCGAAGCGGGTAGGTTGTTCGATCGGCAAGTCGGCAGGTTTTTCGCCTTTGAGAATGCGATCGACAAAGGTCGCCGCGCTGCGCCAGCTATCCACAAAATTCACGCCATAAGACATCAGCCCGCCCATCACGACATGGTCGCGCAATCCGAATGCGATCGGCAGGCGGGTCGGAAGGAATATTTGCTGCAGTGTTGCCGCCTGGCTGGTATACAGCGGGTCGGCAGCCACGACCACGCCTTGGACCTGCGCGGTCTTGAATTGCGTTGCCGCGTTGTGCAGCCCGGCTTGTGTGCTTGCATTCACGGGCACGGCGCTCAGCTGCAGACCTTCGCAGGCGGTTTTCGCTGCCCGGACGTAGGCCTTGTACGACGGGTTGTTTTCGTTCAGCAAGAAGCCAATTCGCTGCGCCTGCGGCGCGATCAGGTGCAAGAATTCCACCAGCTTGGGCAACACGTCCTCCTGCTGATTGGAAAGCCCGGTAATGTTGCCCCCGGGCCGCGCCAGGCTGAATGCGAACCCGTTTGCCACCGGATTGCCGACATTCACCATCACGACCGGCACTGTCCGCGTAGCCTTCTGCAATGCTCTGGTGGACACGGCAGAACTGGTCGCAATCACGTTCATTCCGTCGCCGACCAGGGTCGCGGCCAGGCCTTCGAGCCGATGTTCCTGTCCATCCGCCGAGACAAATCGCAGCTCGATATTTCGGCCTTCGATCCAGCCCAATTGCGCCAAACCCTGCCGAAACGCCGCACGCCGTGGCAAACCGCTGGACGGCGGTGCCACCTCCAGAACGCCGACTCGGCGCACCGGCGCTGCACCTTGAGCCAACACGACAGGCAAATGCCCAGCGGAAATGCTGCCGGCGAGCGCAACGACGGCGCGCCGCCCGATCATGCGTCAGCCTCCGCTCGGCGCGCCGAGCCGCTGCGCCCCGCGCAAACGGCCCGCGGGGTCACCGGATCACCTCGTCGGCGCGCACCATCAATGCCTGTGGCAATGCCACTCCCATTACCTGGGCCGTCTTCTGGTTCACCACCAGTTCGAAACGCGTAGGCAACTCAAACGGAACGTCTGCCGGGCTCGCTCCCGCGAGGATGCGCAGGCACTGCGCCGAGGCACGCAGCAGCGATTCCCGCGTCGACGCGCCATACGACATCAGGCCGCCCGCCTCGGCAAAACTACGATACGCCGACATCGCGGGCAAGTTCGCCGCTGTGGCAAGCTCAACAATGCGCGCTTGCAAAAAGCCAGTCAAGCGGGATGGAACCACGAACAGAGCCTGCACGCGGGCCATGCGCAAGGTGGCAAGCGCCACGTCAAGGTCGCCTGCCTTGTGCAGTTCGGCCAGCTGCACATCCATACCAAACTGCCCCGCTACCGACTGCAAGTTCTGGTAGTAAGTGTCGGCATGTGCGGGCTCCCACAGGACGCCCAGTCGAACCAGCCCAGGTACCGCCTGCTTCAGCAATTCGAGGCGCTTCGGCGCAAGCTCCGGAGACAGGTAGCTGACGCCAGTGATATTGCCGCCTGGCCGGTTGAAGCTGCGGATCAGCCCGCTGACGACCGGGTCCTCGCTGCCGGCCGTTACAACGGCAATCGCCGGAATCGCGGACTTGGCCACCTTGGCGATATCGTGCCCCACGGCAAATACAAGTTGCACCTTCTGGTCCGAAAGATCGCGCAACAGCTCTGCGTAACGATCTGCGCGGCCAGATGCGTATCGACGCTCGACCCGAAGGTTGGAGGGCTCGCGGTATCCCGCTTCAGACAGTCCTTGCAGAAAGGTGCGTGCCGCAGCGCTGTCGGGCGGGTTGCCGAATTCAATGATGCCGATTCTGGCGGCCGCCAGTGGCTGCGCTTGGGCGGCTTCAGGAACGAGGCCGGCGGCGAGAAGTCCGAATACACCGCGCCGTCGCATCACTCCACAACCTCGTCGGCACGCAGACGCAGTGCCTGCGGCACCGTCAGGCCCAGGGCGCGGGCAGTCGACAGGTTCACGATAAGGCGGAAACTGCGCGGCTCCTCGATCGGCATGTCCGCCGGTTTTTCGCCCTTGAGGATACGCGCCGTGTAATGGCCGGCGCGGCGGAAGATGTCTTCGAAATCGGGGCCGTACACCGCCAGGCCCTCGCCGCGCGACTGGGCGAAGTCGTGCACGAACGGCAGGCGGGCTGCCTTGGCGCGGGACGCCAGTTCGTCCAGCTTCGAGTAGTTCGAGGTCATCGGCGCCGTGACGATGGCCTGCGCCTTGGCCAATAAGGCGTACCGGATGGCCGCCTCCAGATCGGGCGCATCACTCTTGATGGGAACGCGCACCAGGACCAGACCAAGGGTACGCGCGGCCTTTTCCATCAAGTTGACTTCTTCCGTGCAACTGGCGAGCAGGTCCGGGTCAATCGGGATGGCAACACGCTGCAACCCCGGCACCAGTTCCGTCAGCAGTTGCAGGCGCTTGCCGATCAACTCGGCATTGGCCGTGGTGACGCCGGTAATGTGCTTGCCGGGCCGCGCCAGTGATTTTGCATAGTCAACCACCACAGGATCCGTGACGGTGGCAATTACCGTCGGTATGCTGGTCGTTGCGCTCCACGCGGCGTCCGCCAGAATCTTGGCCGGTGCAAAGATCACATCGACGTCGGCCTTGACCAGCTCGCGGGCCAGAGCGCGCAGCTTGAAGGCGTCGCCCTCCGCAGAACGGCGCACGACGACGAGGTTGCGCCCTTCTTCGAAACCGCCCTCCCGCAAGCCCTTGACATAACCGAGCCCCGTGATTTCGGCGTACATGCCGGTGCTGGCCAGCGACAACCAGCCGATGCGCGCCTGGCGCTGGCTCCAAGCACGCCGATCAACCACCGCCAGCGCCGCACCGAGGACGGCTGCGCGCCGCGACACCAGATAACGCATGCTCCTGCCTCCTGGGGCGCGAGGGCCCCAATACGTCAACACCAAATGGGGCAGTTTGCGCCACACTGGATTACGCGTCAAGCCACCGCCAGCCCAGCATGCAAGGGCGGTACCCTCATCGGCGAGAATCGCAATTCGCACCCATCCCAAGGCCTGCCCCATGACACTGAACCGTGGCACCTCGCTCCTGCTCAACATTGGCCACGCGCTGGACCACATGTTCCTGCTCATCTTTGCCACTGCGGTAACCACTGTGGCCGCCGAGTTCGGCTTTGCGCGCTGGGAGGATTTGCTGCCCTACAGCGCCGGTGCCTTCTTCATGTTCGGGATCGGATCGGTGCCGGCTGGCCGGCTGGGTGACCTCTGGGGCCGGCGCAGCATGATGATCATATTTTTCTTCGGTATGGGCGGCGCGGCGCTGTTGTGCGCCGGGGCGCAAAACGCCTGGCAGATGGCCGCAGCACTGGCTGTGCTGGGCGCTTTTTCAGCGATCTACCACCCCGTGGGCATCCCCATGCTGGTACAGAACGCGCGTAACCCCGGCACCACCATCGGCATCAACGGGCTGGCGGGAAATCTGGGTATCGCCGTCGCCGCGATCCTGGTCGGGTTCACGGTCAAGTACGCCGGCTGGCGCATGGCGTTCGCGCTGCCTGCGGTGCTGTCGTTCCTGTGCGGTGTGGTGTTCATGCGCGTCACACCGGCCGAGCAGGAGGCGCCCGCCAGGCGCAAGGGCAAATCGGCGGTGTCGCTGAGCCCGCAGATGCTGGCGCGGCTGTTCCTGGTCATGACCTTTGCCGCGATCTCCAGCAGCCTGTTGTTCAATTTCACGACCAACGGCAACAGCCAGCTGATGCGCGAGCGCTTCAACGGCCTCGTCGACGACCCGGCGCAGCTTGGCATCATGCTGGCCGCGGTCTACACCGTGGCGTCTTTTGCCCAGGTCATCGTGGGCCGGCTGATCGACCGGTTCCCGCTGAAGCGGCTCTACCTGTGCATCGTCGTCATGCAGATTCCGATGTTCCTGCTCGCGGCGCATGCGCAGGGATGGACGCTGTTCTGGCTGCAGATCGGCTTCATGGTCGCGATCTTTGGCGCCATTCCATTCACCGACGCCATGATCGTGCGCTATGTGGATGACGCGATCCGCTCGCGCGTGAGTGGTATGCGCCTGGCCGTGTCGTTCGGCATCAGTTCGCTCGCCGTTTATGCGCTCGGGCCGGCTGTCAAGGCCGCGGGGTTCACCACCTTGCTGCTCGCCATGGCGGGTATCGCCTGCTGTACCGCAGCCTTTGTGCTGATGCTGCCCGACGAATCCTCCGCTGCCGCGGTTGCCCCGTAATTCCGTCCACCCACTCTCCAAGGAAGAAGTCATGCCCACATACCATATCGAAATGATGGAAGGCCGCACCATCGAGCAAAAGAAGAAACTGGTCGCCGAGATCACCCGCGTGAGCGTCGAAGTGCTGGGTGGATCACCGCAATCGGTGGACATCCTGATCACCGACGTGAAGCCGCAGAACTGGGCCACCGGCGGCACACTGTGGAGCGAGCCGCGCCCATGACCGGGCACGCGGGCCTGGCAGTGGCGTTCCAGCGTTGAGCCGCCCTGCCACCCTGTCCGAGTTGCAGGCGCGTTATGGCGCGCGCTACCGCTGGCTGCTGCTGCTGGCAGTGATGGTCGGATCGGTCGCGGCGATCATGTCCTCGACCATCGTCAACGTGGCCGTTCCCGGCATGAGCCGGCACTTCGTGATCGGTCAGGAGCGGGCCCAGTGGGTGTCCTCCGGCTTCATGGTGGCCATGACCGTCTCCATGCTCACCACGCCCTGGATGCTGGGGCGTTACGGTTACCGCCGCACCTATGCCGGCACGATGTGGCTATTGCTGGCCGGCGGCGTGCTGGGCGGGTTCGCCACCGACTACTCCCTGGTGCTTGTGGCGCGCGTGGCCGAAGGTCTGGCCGCCGGTGTGGTGCAGCCGATTCCGGCGATCATCGTCATGCGCGCCTTTGAGCCCCATGAGCGCGGCCGCGCCATGGGAGTCTTTGGAACCGGGTCCGTGCTGGCGCCCGCCCTCGGGCCAAGCATCGGCGGCGTACTGGTCGACCTGTTCGGCTGGCGCTCCATCTTTTTCATGGTAGTGCCGTTCTGCCTGGCGTCGTTATGGATGTCGTCGCGTTTCGTGCCCGCGACGGCGCCGGGCGGCGTGGCGGCCGGCTCGGAGACTGCACCGCTGGACTGGCCCAGCCTCCTGCTGGCAAGTGCTGGCACCTTGTTGTTGCTCAACGGCCTGGTGCAATTGCACAGTGGCCTGACGCTGGCCACCAGCGTGTTGCTGGGTGGCGCCGTGGTGTTGATTGTTGCGTTCGTGCTGCGCCAGCGGCGTCTGGGCGCCGGATTATCGCGTGGCGGCAATCGGGCACCACTGGTGAACCAGGCGCTATATGCCAATCGCCGCTTTGCCTTGGGCAGCCTGGTGGCGTTCACCTACGGGATGGCGTTGTTTGGCTCGACCTACCTGTTGCCCGTGTACATGCAGTCGGGCCTGCAGCTGTCGGCGTCGCTGGTCGGAACGCTGCTGATTCCCTCAGGGTTGGTGCTGGCCCTGACGATTGCAATGGCCGGTCGCATGGCCGATCAGCAACCGACCCATGTGATGGTATGCACGGGGCTGGGCTTGCTGGCCCTGTCTTTCCTGCTCAACATGACGGTACATCTGGACACCGCGTTGTGGGTGGTGGTGGGCTTTGGCATGCTGGGGCGCATAGGACTGGGCTTCATCCTGCCCTCGCTCAACCTGGGCGCCATGCGCAGCCTGCACCCGGAGTTGATCGCACAAGGCGCCAGCGCCATCAGCTT
>JANNDB010000053.1:0-1924 GCA_031387285.1 Betaproteobacteria bacterium
GGTGGTCGACTGGCCACTGGAGCGTGGACCGGTGCGTGGCGTCGTGCTGATCGTGCATGGCCTAGGCGAGCACGCCTGGCGCTATGACCATGTGGCGCAGCAGCTCAACAGCTGGGGCTTCGCTGTGCGCGGCTATGACCAGTACGGGCACGGTGAGTCGATGGGGCAGCGCGGTGCATTGCCCAGCTTTGACCGCCTGTTGTCGGACCTGGGCGAAGTGGTGGACGAGTCGCGCGACCGCATGAACGCGCAGACCCCGCTCATCGTCCTGGGCCACAGCATGGGGGGCCTGGTGGCGGCACGTTTCGTGTCCCTTGCCATGCGGCCGCTACAGGGTCTGGTGCTCTCCTCGCCGGCGCTCGACCTGGGGCTGGGCGCGCTCCAGAAGCTGCTGATGGCGGTGTTGCCGCGTGTTGCTCCCGACCTGCGCGTCGGAAACGGCCTCAACGCCAACTACATTTCGCACGATCCGTCCGTCGTGAGCGCCTACAAGGCCGACCCGCTGGTGCACGACCGCATCTCCGCGCGCCTGGCCTCATTCATGGCGCAAAGTGGCCCGGCCACCATCGCTGCGGCGGGTGGCTGGTCGGTTCCGACATTGTTGATGTATGCCGGGCAGGACAAGCTGGTCAGCCCGCGCGGGAGCCTGGCGTTTTCGAAGGCTGCGCCAGGCAACGTGGTGACGACGCGCTGCTTCGAAACCCTCTACCACGAGATATTCAACGAGCGCCCCGCGGACCGCGAGGCGGTTTTTGCAGAACTCAAGAAATGGCTTGACCAGCGGTTTTGACGCCACTGCCCACAGGCGGGCTGTCAGCTTTTGCCGAGCAGGCCGCCCAGCATTCCCATCAGATCTGCGCTGTTGCCAAGACCGCCCGATGGCGCCTGGCCATGCGGGGTCAGCTTGTCGATCAATCCCGGCAGGATCTGTGACAACTGTCCTGCGGTATCGCCGGCGTTCAACCCGAACTTGGCCGCAAGGTCCGAAATCGTATCCGGGCCCAGCGCCTGGCTGATCTGGTCACCCGAAACGGCCTGGTTTGCGCCTGTTCCCACCCAGGAGCCAATGGCGTCGCCCAAGCCGGCCTGCCGGAACTTCTCCATCAGGCCACCCAGGCCGCCCTGGGCGCCATCATTGGCCAGCATGCCGGTGATGGCTTGCAGCAACTGGGGATTGTTGGCCAGCGAGCCAAAGATACCGCCCAAGCCTCCCTGCGCCTGTGAATTGCCGCCGCCCAAGACGGCACCCATAACTGAATCGAGAAGACCCATGGCTAGCTCCTGTGGCAGAAAAAAGTTGTGCCGCTCAGGAGGCGGCTCCGGGACGCGAGCGCTCGCGCATTACAAGCCATGCCAGCGCCATTCCCGTAAGCAGTACTGGCAGGATGGAGCCCAGATTCAGAAGCCGCCAGCCTTGGGTGGTCACCAACGCCCCGGATGCGAACGAGGTCAGCGCCATCACCGCGAAAACACAGAAGTTGATAGCCGCCTGCGCCCGGTCTTTTTCCTCAGGCCGGTAGGCCTTCAGCGACAGGCTGGTCGCGCCAGTGAACAGGAAGTTCCAGCCAACGCCGAGCAGGAACAAGGCCACCAGAAACTCCTGCAGTTCCACGCCGGACAACGCAATTGCGATGCACACTGCATTGAGGGCCACGCCGACCGCCATGATCTGTACCGTTCCAAAGCGCCGTATCAGGTGCCCGGTAAAGAAGCCGGGTGCGAACATGCCGATCACGTGCCATTGCAACACCAGCGCCGCGTCCTCGAACGGGAGGTTGCAAAACTGCATGGCCAGCGGTGTTGCCGCCATCAGCAGGTTCATCACGCCGTAGCCCAGCGCCGCACCGATGGTCGACACCAGAAATATCGGTTGCAGCATGATCTCGCCCAGGGAGCGCCCGCCGGATGCCCCGGACGCCGACGG
>JANNDB010000101.1:0-2603 GCA_031387285.1 Betaproteobacteria bacterium
CAGCTGATCAATGTGCCGTGGGGTATGGCCCAGGAGCCGTGGCCCTGGTAACCGCCCAGGTCTGCCAGGCGGGCACCGATTTGCCGTCCCCAGGTGATGGCGCTGCCGTCGTTTCCCGTGTGGCCGGCGAACGGCGCGCCGCGCATCTGCGGCAGCAACTCCGCAACCAGCTCTGCGTTGCCGCCGAAACCATTGCAGGCCAGCAGCAAGGTGTCGCAGCGCAGGTACTCGGTTTGACCGTCGGGCCGCATGTAGCCGACTCCGGTGATGGCCTGCCGGTGATCCACCCATAACTCGCGCACGGTCGCTTCCAGCAGCAGGTCCACCCCGGCAGCCACTGCTGCGCGCTCGAGTTGTACCACCAGCGCAGCACCGGTTTTCTCGGGTACCGCGTGCATGCGCCGCACGCTGTGGCCAGGGTACAGAAAGCCGTCCAGTACCTCAAAGTGCAGTCCGTGGCGCGTCGCCAGCATGTCGAGCGCCGGACCGATGGCCTGGGCGTAGGCCGCCACCAGGTGGGGCGCTGCCTCCCCGTGGGCCTTGGCCTGAATGTCCTGCATGAAGCGTGCAACACTATCCTCTATACCTGCAGCGCGTTGCATCGCCGTACAGGGCGCGGGAATAAAACCCGATGACAGCGCGGTCGAACCGTTCGGTCGCGCGTCGCGCTCAAGCACAACACACCCGACTCCGGCGTTGCGCAGCGCGAGCGCGGCTACCAGGCCGCAGGCCCCGGCGCCGACAATGGCCACGCCAACGTGGGGAACGTCGCCAGGCGGAATGCCTTGCCGGATCATCGGGAGACTCGTCATGGTGCGTCTTTCATGTGCGGCTCTCTGTGCGCATCAGATGTGTCCAGGTTTGGCCTCTGTGCTGCCGGTCTTTTGTGCCAGACGCTGCTGGAGGCTGGCCAGCAAACCACCGGCGCGCGCCATTTTCAGCAGGAAATCCGGCACCGGCTCGCAGTCCACCATCTCGCCGCCAGGCAATACGATGCGGTTGCCGGTCGCGGACATGCCCAGCTGCCGCTGTCCCTGCAGGCGGGCAACGTCCGGGCAGGTCAGCAACACCAGACCGAGATTGAACGCATTGCGAAAAAACAGGCCACCGTAACTTGGCGCGATGACCGCCGCCACGCCCAGGTGGACCAGCACGGCCGCAGCCTGTTCGCGCGACGAGCCGATGCCGAAGTTGCGCCCGGCCAGCAGCACATCACCCGGGCGGACGGCCTGGGCAAAGGCCGGCAGACGGATTTCCAGGCAGTGTTGCGCGATCACGTCGACACCGTGCTGCATATAACTTCCCGGTGCCAGCGCATCGGTGTCAACGTCGTCGCCCACCTCCCAGACCTTGTGCCAGGTGGTGGCGGGTGCAGGTTCGGCGGGCATGCCATGCGGCGGTGCAGGCGGGTTCGCGCGAACGGTGGTCATTGCAGCACCTCGCGCGGGTCTGCGATGCGGCCGCGCAGCGCGGACGCGGCGACGGTGTAGGCAGAAGCCAGGAACACCTGGGTGCTGGCGGGTCCCATGCGCCCCTTGAAGTTGCGCGCCGTGCTGGATATGACGGTCTGGTTGGGTGCGAAGCTGTCGCCGTAGCCGGCGCAGGCGCCGCAGGTGCTGGGCAGAACAGTGGCCCCCGCGTCGGTCAGCGCCTGCATGGTGCCTTCGCGCTCGGCCTGGGCCCGGTCCTTCAGGCTGGCCGGCGCGACCATCAACTGCACGCCGGCGGCGATGCGCCGGCCACGCAGGACTTGCGCCGCGAAACGCAGATCGTCGAGCTTGGCGCCGGTACAGGCGCCGATGTAGGCGATGTCGATACGCGTCTGGGCGTGGTTGGTGATCGGCACCCCGTGTGCCGGGCTGTCAGGGGCCGCCAGTTGGGGGCTCAGGACGCCCGCGTCGAAGTCGTGCTGCACGTCGGCGCTGCCGGGGTCGGAGCACCAGTGGCCCAGGTCCGCGTCGCTTGCGCTGTTGCGCCATTGCGCACCGGTGGCGTCGAGCCAGGCGGTGGTCGTGGTGTCGGGTGCGACGAGGCCGGTTTGTGCACCCAGCTCGGCACTCATGTTGCACAGGGTCATGCGTTCCTGCATCGACAGGGCGCGCACCGCCTCGCCGGTGAACTCAACCGCCTGGTAGTCCGCGCCGTTCATGCCAAAGCGCGAGATCATCGACAGCATCATGTCCTTGGCGCAAACCCCGGGCGCAAGGTGTCCGTTCCAGTGCATGGCAATGGTGCGCGGTACCCGCAGCCAGATTTCGCCGGTCACCAGCACACCGAGCATCTCGGTGCTGCCCACGCCGAACATGTAGGCCCCAAAGGCACCGCCCGTGGGGGAGTGGGAGTCGCCGCCGACACACAACATGCCGGGCCGCACATGGCCATGCTGCGGGACGACCACATGGCAGATGCCCTGGCTGTCGTAGACATGTGGCAACTGCTGTTCGGCCGCCCATGCCCGGGCAATGTGCACGATCTTGCGGGCCGCCTCATCGCGCTCCGGCACATAGTGGTCCATCACCAGCACCACCTTGGACTTGTCCCATATCTGTGCATTCAACTGCTCCAGCATGGGCTTGAGACGGCGCGGGCCGGAGGAGTCATGG
>JANNDB010000131.1:0-6168 GCA_031387285.1 Betaproteobacteria bacterium
AGAGTCTCCGTGGTACTGGATTGAATGGGCAGTGTTTCGGTTTTGCCGTCGGCATGCGCGGCGAAGCGGCGCGGCTCCTTGCCGTGCACCGGCGCCTGGTCCGGCCAGGGCCAGCCACCAAAACCGGTGCGCCGGTAGTCGGCGAACGCCTGGTGGATCTCGGCCTGGGTATTCATCACAAACGGCCCGTATTGTGCAACGGGTTGTGCGATCGGTTTGCCTTGCAGCACCAGCAGTTCGCTGGTTTGCGCGCCGTTCCGGATCTCGATGTCTGCGTCGCAGCGCAGGCCGAGCGCGGCGTGTTGCCCCACTTGCTGGCCGCCCACGGCCAGGCTGCTGCCCTTGAAGAAGTACAGGCTGCGCCGGGTCGTGGCGCCCAGTGCTGCCGGCAGGGTCCAGCGTGCGTGGGGTTCCATTTTCAGGGTCCAGATGGCGAGGTCCGCCCCCTCCTGCGCGGCCCAGGAGTCGGGCGGCGGTGACAGCGGCGCCGCGACACCCAGCGTCGCCAGCGAGCCGGCAATACAGACGACGGTCGTCTTGTGGCCATTCGCATCCGCGAACACCTTGTGCGGAATCTGCTCGGACCAGAACATGGTGAAGTGCGGCTCCACCATCTTGTGCGACGCCGGCAGGTTGAGCCAGATCTGGAACAGCTCCAGCCGGTTGTCCTGCTCGCGCTTGAGCAGGGGGAACATCTCGGCGTGCACGATGCCGCGCCCGGCCGTGAGCCATTGCACGTCGCCACCACCAAAACGCGCCGTCGCGCCGAGCGAGTCGGAGTGGTCGATCAGGCCTTCGCGCACGATGGTGACGGTCTCGAAGCCGCGGTGCGGATGCGAGGGAAAGCCCGGTACGGTGCTGCCGTGGTACATGCGCCAGCCGTCCTTGCCCGCAAAATCCTGGCCGATATCGCGCCCGTCCAGCGAGGCGTCCGGCCCCATGTCGGCATTGCCGCGTGGGTAGGCGTCGTCGTGGTACACACAGAACAGGAACGGGTCTATGGTTGGCCACTGAAAACCCAGGGCCTGGGCGCTCAGAATCGGGCTGGAATTCATGGTGGGAGGGGTGGCGCAGATGCCGGGTGCAAGTCTACGACCAATTTCCCGTGTCTCAGTGCCCCCACGCTCGTCACTTCGTGTACTTCGCTGCCCCCAAAGGGGGCCTTCGCGCCTTGGGGCGGCCCGGCGGCGCTCATCAGAAGCGGCTGAAGTACTCGCGGCGCTCCCAGTCGGTCTTGTCCTGCGCCGCCGTGTGGCGCGCGATCTCGGCGCGTTTGATGGTTACCAGGTAGTCCACAAAATCGGCCCCGAAACCGCGCAGCAGTGCGGCGTCAGCCTGTAATGCGTCGAGTGCCTCGCCCAGGCTGGCCGGAAGCATCGGATGCCCATCGCCATACGGCCGCTGGCTGGCCGGTGGTGGCGCCAGCTCGCGGCGTATGCCGTCGAGCCCGGCGATCACCTGGGCTGCTATATAGAGATAGGGATTGGCGCAGGGCTCGCCCAGGCGGTTTTCAATGCGGGAAGCCTGATCAGGCATGAAGGCGGCGCCAGATCCGCTGGGACTGCCGATCACCCGAAGCATGGCACCCCGGTTGTCGCGGCCCCACAGGACGGAGCGGGGCGCCATGGAGTTCGGCGCCAGCCGCCCATAACCATTCACGGTGGGGGTACACAAGGCTGCCATGCCGCGCGCGTGGGCGAGCAAGCCGGCGAGGTAGTGCGCGCCCACCGGCGAGAGGACGGACAGGGCGTCGGAGGCGTCCACACCCATTGGCTCCCGGGGGCAGGCGAGGGCGTTGTTTCCCGCAGCGGCATGCACCAGCGACTGGTGCAAATGCCAGCCGCTGGACTGCACGTTCGGGAACGGCGGGCGGCACATGAAGGTGGCGTGGTAACCGGCGCGTTGCAGGGCCTGGATGACGCCGTTGCGAAACAGCACCATGTTGTCCGCGGTTTGCAAGGCATCGCACGGTGCGAAGACGGCTTCGAACTGGCTCGGCCCGAGTTCGATCTCCAGCGAAAGCAGCGGCAGGCCCAGGCCCTGCGCAGTCTGCTGCACGATGCGCAGCGGCTCGTCGGCCAGATCGGCCCAGCGCTCACCGAGCAGCTGGTGCCCCGGATGGATCATGGAGACCGCCGGCGCATCGCCTGGCCAGGCAGCCTGTTGGGGGTCGAGCGGGCCTCCGGCTGCATCTGCCTGCCCGTCCAGAACGCGGTAAATGTGGAACTCAACCTCCAGGCCGCAAGACATGCGGTAGCCGGCATCGGCCAGTTCGCCGAGCGATCGTTGCAGCACGCGGCGCGTGTCAAACGGCACCGGGCTTGCATCGGCAAACCACGGCTGGCACAACACCCAGCCGGTGCCCGGGGCCCAGGGCAGCAAACGGTAGCTTTGCGGGTCGGCCAGCAACACCAGGTTGGTCGCGCCGGCAAACGCCGCCATCGCGCCCAGGCCTTCGGGTTCGAACACCTTGTAGGCCGTTCGGTCCGAAGTGTCCTTGAGCAGCAAAGTGCCGACCATGCCGATTCCGGATTGCATCGCGGCCTCGGCGGCGCTGGCCATCAGGGTCTTGCCGCGCAACATGCCGTGCTGGTCGCACCAGGCAAAGCGCACCCGTTCCACGCCGCTCTTGCGGATGGCGTCTGCGCACTGCGCTATCTGCTCGCGCCGCAGCGGGCTGTCTACGCCACAACGCTGCGCGAAATCGCTCACGGCTTCCTGTTCCAGGGCGCGCCGGCCTGTTTGCGTGCTGCGGCGTCACGCCAGAATGCGTCGGACTGGCCTGCCGGCGCGAACCCGTCCACCGTCTGCGGCGCCGTCATGCCCCGCACGGTCGCAGCGTGCGCCAGGCCGGGTGCACACTGCCCGGCGCGCACCGCCTCGATCGCCTGCAGCAGGGCGCGCCGGTTCGCGATGATGACCTTGTCGGTCGTTCCCAGGTGTTCACGCGTGCGGTTGGCGATGGCACCCATGCTTTCCACCGCCCACTGGTCGTGCACGTTGATATCGTCTTCGCCCATGCCCAGAAAGGTCCGCTCCTGCTGGTCACGGGCGCCGAATCCCCAGCGGTTGTGGCGTCCGGCCTTGGGGGTGTAGCCGGGCAGGTTCACGGCGGCCAGCCGTGGCGCGCGCATGGCGGCGCGGTCCAGCGGCTGGTCGAAGCTGGTGAACATGGAATACCAATAAGTGTGGGTGTCGTCTATCGGGACATGGAACTGGGTGATGGTCATGGTCTCCGACAAGGGAATCACAAAACCTTGCGGAAACAGCGATTGGGTCACCCGCACATGGGTCAGCGCCTCGCTGATGGCCCGCAATGCCGTAACCTGCATACCCCAGTCGGTGGCTGCATAGGAGATGTCAGGCTGGCAACTCTCGCGCATCACCCTCGACATCGGCCACTGTTCCCCCGCCACGCTGCCGGCACTGGCGGCGCGGAACTGGCGGCCATACGATTCCCCGGGCGCGGCATCCTGAAAGAAGCGGTGCAGGAAAGACGGATGGACCGGATCGATACCCACCTCCACCGCCTGCAGCCAGTTGCAGTTCCACAGGCCCTTGAAGGCAAAGCTGTGACTGGCCGGCGCCCTGAAGCAGTCAAACGCCGGGAAGGGCGGCGGCGGCGCCGCGCCAACTTCGCCCATCCATGCAAACAGCACGCCGTTCTTTTCGACGACCGGATAGCTGCGTTGCACGACGCTGTCGCACAGGCGGCGCCCGCTCACCGCTGCCGGCTCGCCGGGCGTCTCCAGGCACCGGCCCTGCGCATCAAACTTCCAGCCGTGAAATGGGCAACGCAGGCCGTCGCCCTCCCATCGGCCAAAGGACAGATCGGCGCCGCGGTGCGGGCAATCGCGGTCGAGCAGGCCAAAGGAACCGGCGGCATCGCGAAACAGCACCAGGTCCTGGCCCAGCAGCCGTACGGCCAGCACCGGCCGCATGGCCAGCTCCGGCGCCCAGGCCGGGTCAAACTCGTCCAGCAGCGCCACCGGCTGCCAGTAACTGCGCAGCAGTGCGCCACAGGGCGTTCCCGGGCCGATCCGGGTGATCAGGTCGTTCTGTTCGGCGCGCATGCCTGTAACCTTGTTGCGGGCGCCTCACAGCGCCGTGTAGACCGCATCCAGCAGTTGCTGACGGCGCGGGTCTACCCCGTCGTCGAAGGCAAGCAGTCGGCTGGTGACGAAGGCAAAACCCAGGCGCCGGGCAGGATCGGCAAATGCCACCGATCCACCCCAGCCGGTGTGGCCAAAATTGCCGCCGCCTGCATGCCGGCCGAAGCCGATCGCGTCGACACGGTAACCGGCTGCGAAGACCGTGGGAGCGAGCGTGCACGCATCGACGCCGCGAAAGCGCTCCTGCGCCGCTCGCGCAATCCCTTGGGGAGAGATCAGCCGGCATCCATTCAGTGCACCGCCAAGCGCCAGGGCTCCGTACAACGCGGCCAGCGAGCGTGCGTCAGCATGGCCATTTGCTGCGGGAATCTCGGCGGAGCGCCAGGACCGCATGTTTGGGGTCTCTGCAAACAGCGTGGGGTTGCGAAAAGAATAAGGGTAGGCGCTCTTTTCGCCGGCAGCGTGAGCCTCGTAGATTTTGTCGTCGCCCGACATCTCCGCCACGCGGTGATCGTGTTCCGCCGGCAGGCCGACATAGTAGGACAGGCCCAGCGGACCGGATATGTCCTGGGCGATGAACTGCCCCAGGCTGCGGCCAGTTGCCCGGAGCACCACTTCGCCCAGCAGGTGCCCGAACGTCACGGGGTGGTACACGCAGCGGCTGCCGGGCGCCCACAGCGGCGCCATCGCAGCCAGGGCATCGACAAACGGCGTACCCGCGTAGAGATCATCCAGGGTGATATCGGCCAGCACACCGTCGAGTCCGGCCTGGTGCGACAACACCTGGTCCAGCGTGATGGCGCCCTTGCCGTTGGCGGCAAACTCAGGCCAATAGCGGGCCACCGGCGCGTCATACGCCAACTGACCACGTTCCACCAGCATGGCGATGGCGGTCGCTGCCACGCCCTTGCTGCACGACCAGACGTTGACCAGGGTGTCTTTCTGCCAGGCCCGGGTACGCGCCAGATCGCGGTGCCCGCCCCACAAGTCGACCATGGGCTTGCCATCAACCCACAGCGCGACGGCGGCGCCATGCTCCAGTCCATCGGCAAAACTGCGCTCGAATGCAGCGCGTACGCTGGCAAATTGCGGCGCTGCGAATCCTTCGGTCATGGGAGGCCCTCTCCAAAGTACTGTGCGCGGTTGCGGCAATTCTCAGGCACCCGCACGCAGTGCCCGGGCCAGCGCCGCGGCGCAAATGGCAACGGCCGCGTTGGCTTCGTGCAGCACCCGGCCCATGGTGATGAAGCCGTGAATCTGGCGTTCGAAACAGATGTGCGTGGCCCGGCTGCCGGCCTGGCTGAGCGCTTGGGAATACTGCAGGCCCTCATCGCGCAACGGGTCGAACCCGGCGGTGAGAACCAGCGCCTCGGGTAGGCGGCCCAGGTCGGAGTGCAGCAGCGGCGAAGCGCGCCAATCCAGATCGTGTTGCACATCATCGATGTAGTGGTCGTGGAAATACCGCATGGTGTCGGCGGTCAGCAGGTAACCCTGGCCGTTGCTGGTGTGCGAGGGCGCTCCGCGCCGCTGGTCCGTTGCAGGGTAGATCAGCAACTGGAATTGCAGCGGCAGGTCACCTGCATCGCGCGCGGCAAGCGCCACCACGGCGGCCAGGTTGCCCCCTGCACTGTCGCCGCCCACAGCCATGCGCGACGCGTCCAGCCCGAGCCCGCGTGCCTGATCGCGGCACCATACCGTGGCTGCGATGGAGTCGTCCACCGCGCACGGGAAGCGATGTTCCGGCCCCATGCGGTAGTCCACCGACAACACGGCGCAGCCCGATCCGTTGGACAGCTCCCGGCACAGGCAGTCATGGGTTTCCAGGTCCCCAATCGTCCAGCCGCCACCGTGGAAATACACGAGCACGGGCAACAACGCGTTGGCAGCCGCAACCGGTTGCGCAAGCGGTTTGTACAGGCGCAGGGCGATCGGCCCATGCGGACCGGGGCACTGCAGCTCCTGCACCGAGGCTACCGCCGGCGGGTCGGGCTGGGTCACGCGGCGGCGCTCGCGGTAGAAGCGGCGCGCGTCAGATGGCGACAAGGTGTGGGTCGGG